>DATLPF010000246.1:0-7272 GCA_035535875.1 Propionibacteriaceae bacterium | reverse complement strand
CGGAATGTCCCGATCGATCGCATGCCTTGAATTCTGAGGCGGTCGCGCAGTAGCTCGATCAGATCGAACACCGCGCGCTGCGGATCGTTGAGCTGTCCGCGCAGTACTGCCAAATCCTGTCGGCTCGTGAGCGTATCGGGGTGACGGTCGCCAAGGATCTGACGTCGTCGCCGATAGACCGCTCGCATTTCGGTGTGGGCCTTGTTCATGTCGCTTATCCCGCCGCGGGATCGGGCCAGGATGTGCTGCAGGCGCAGCGTGTTCGGATGATCGGGCCCGCACACCCGGATCCAGTCGTCGCGTTGGTCCAGCAGCTGGTACAGCGCGTCGCGGTCTTGGCCGCTTTGGCCTGTCCAGACGGCCAGCTCCAGCCGCGTCTTGAGCGTGCGGATGTGATCGTCTCCCAGAATCTGGCGCTGTCTCTTGAGCACCTCGGTCAGTAGGGCTACCGCGTCGCCGGGCTGGCCGGCTCGCCCCGTCCAGACGGCGTGCCTGTATCGCACGTGCAGTGTCAGTGGGTCATCGGGCGGAAGCGCTTGCTCGGCAGACGCAATGAGCTGCGCCAGGTCACGACAAGCCGCGTTGACCTGGCCAAACCAGCCCTGAGATGTCGCAAGTTCGACCCGCGTACGGATCGCGCGGCGCTCCGCATCCAATCCGCCGCCACCCGTGGTATCTCGCAGAGCAATCAGCTCACGGATGGATCGCGCAATCTTACCTTCCTTGCGATGCCAGACTCCGCAGGCGTACAGCACGTCCTCGACCGCTGGATGGCCGCTCCCTAGCAGTTGGCCCACCCGATCAGCCAGTCGTTCGAAATGGCGCGCGGCACGGTGCGGGCGGCCCGTCTCGCCGAGGCTCCAGCCGAGCCTAATCAGCACCGGGTGCATTCCGTCGGAGGACGCGAGCGCATCCCCGCGGAGCCGGTCGAGCCAGATCGCGTGACCTCGCAGATCCAGATTGCGACGGGGGTCGTTCTCCACCGTTCCCCACAGCTCCATCAGAGCGTCGGCAGCGGCGACCACTGCCTCGGTGACCGCCGCCGGTCCCAGATGAAGCCGGGTCATTCGGGCGGTCAAGGCATGCATCTGGACTTCGCGGATCTTCAACTCAGTCCCGGTGTCGTACCGGGTGCAGCTGATCAGGCTGTACGACTCCAGCGCCCGCGTGGTCCCGGTGAGGTCGTCGATGCTGACCAGACCGTCGCCCTCCCGGCCTTTGGCAGCCAAAAAACGCCGTACAGCTTCGGTGGTCATCATCTTGGCCGGCACACCGGCTGGGTTGAGCACCGCGATCATCAGTGCAGCCCAGCTGGCCAGTCGCGTTGGGTCCCGCTGTTCAGCTCGGTCCAAAGAGATGGCCCAGGCTGCGACGAGCGGCCGTTCGTACCCTTCCGCAGTCTGCTCAGCGGGGAACAGGCCTTCCAGCCCGTCCAGTCGGTCGGCCAGCAGGTCGCGGTAGCCGGCACAGGTGTAGCGATTCTCCCGTAACACGCTCGCGGCAAGAGCGAGAGCAAGGGGCGTGCCGCCGAGATCGCGCACAAGCCCATCCACCTCGTCGAACGTGTGGCCGACCATCTCGCCCGCTTCGACTGCAGGCCCGAGACGGCCGCGCAGATAGCGCTGCCCCTCGCGCCGGGTGAAGCCTTCAACCATGACGACATGCCGACCCTCACCCTCCATATCCCTACCGCGGCGGCGGGTCAGCCATAACGTCTGGCCCAGAGCACCACCCGGCCACAAACCCACCAAGTCGGCCGGATCATCCACGTCGTCAAGCACAATCCACCAGTCGAAGTCGGAGCGCCGCAGAGCTCGCATCAGAGTGCGAGCGGTGTCCTCGAGATTGCCGGGATCGGGCGTTGCAAGGCCAAGCGCCTGGGCGGCCCGCGTGTACGCCTCCAGCACCGCAAAGCGGGAAGCGGCGTTACTGACCCAGATCACCTTCTCGGGAGCGAATTCCTCGAGAAGCGCGGCGGCCAGCTGACTCTTGCCCACCCCTGCAGGCCCGGACAGGAGCAGCGGAGGGCGCCCCGCCGTGCGGAGGATTTCAGTCACCTGCTGCTGGACCTCACGCCGCTGGAAGCCGCTGGCCAGCAGCGGTGGCACGTCGGCGAGGAAGGCGTCTGACACGGTGACAGCCAACGGGCGCAGGACCGCATTGGAGACCAGGTTTGCCCGCTGCTCCCGGGTTGCGGCCGACGGCTCCGGGCGGGCGTAGGCCACCAGCTCGCCGGCCAGGGTGTCTGTGGTGCGCTCGGTCGTGGGATGCGTCATCGTCAGACCGCGCGCGAGGTGCCCCAGATCGATGCTGCTGAGCGCCCGGGCTCCGTTGAAGTATTCGGTCAACGCGTTCATCCAGCGTTTGAACTGCCGCGCCAAGTCCGGGTCCGCGTGACGGCTGGCGGCCAGTTCGGCCCACGAGAGTGGGTCGTTTCCTGCCTCGGCCAGCAGCCCACGCAGCATGACGAGCCCGATCATCACATGCTGAGGCACCAGCAGACCCTCCCGCGCAACAAGGCCGCGGCGGCGAAATACGCCCGCTTCCTCGATTTCGCGCCACACCGGCTGGAAGTTCTCCACTAAGACGCAGAGCAGGCGATCCTGGCGGGTCAACGGCTCAGTGCCGACGCCCATAGGTTTCGCTTGCTCAGCCAAGAGCTGACCCCTCCTATCGATCCGGCATAACTCCTTGTGACTCTCCCTGTAATCCGTGGCAAATCCGCTATTTGCTGAGTGCCAATCAAATACCGCTTGGAGGCGCGAAGACAAGAGGAGGGCACCAGATGAACAGTCGAAACGCGAAATCGAAGACTCCAGGGGAGTTTTCTGGCCGGTCAGTGCGGCGGCCTGCCCTCATGGTCACTTTCGTGACGCTGCTTGGCTTGCTCTTCGGAGCCTGCGGCGCTTCCACCGCGAGCACATCCGCCACTGGGACGCCATGTCCTAACGCCGTACAGCAGCTGGTGGACCCGCAGGTGACACCGGATCTTGAGATCAGCGTTGCTGTTGACGGCTCTGGTTCGTTCATGGGTGATCGCAGTGCTTCGCGGGCCTTTGTCGCCCAGCAGGTCGCGCTCACCGTCGATGATGCGGTCGACAAGGCTGCCGCGCTTCGGGTGATCGTTTTCGGTGGATCGGCCGGAAATGCCCGCACCGTTGTCGAGTGCCCGGTGATGGCCGTGCGCTACCGAAACGGGGCCGCTCGAGCGGCGAAGACTGCTTATCTCAAGCAGGTGGCACGTGATCAGGTCTGGGACGCCGTTCTGAACGGCAGGCCGCCTATGGCACGACCGGGCACGTCAGTCGTCGGTGGCTACCTCGCTCTCGCCGATGCGGCACGGCTAACCGCGGGGCGACGCGAGGCGCTGATGTTATCCGATGGCATCGCGCTGCCGGAGATGGCGGTCACGGCTGACCTGTCGGGCTTCAGCAGCATGGGAATGTATGGGGTTGGGCAGACCGAGCCGCCCCCGAGTACCCGTGACGTTGCCCGCCTGGCTCGGAGCTGGGACGCCTGGCTGACGCTGCAAGGTGCTCGGCAAGTGGTGGTTTCCACTCAGGGCTATAGCTCGAAAGTGGGGGCGGCGCCATGAGCCCTCACTTGGTCACCGCACCGGCCGACGGGACCTACCGGCCTCTAGAGTCACGGCTCACCGATGTGGACCCGAGCAGCGTGACCGGCCTTACCGCGCAGCAGGCGAGCGATCTGCTGGCTGGGCATCGTCGCAGCGTACGCCGGACTCAGACGGGATGCTATGACCGCATGCTGCACACTCGGCTGGCCCGGCGCCGGGCCCGGCGGCGCTATTGGGTGGCCGTGACTGAGCGGACTGGTGCCGCCGTCGAAGGCACTCTGAGCAGTCTGGCTACCACTCCAGCCGTCCGGCGGCCCTATGGCCGAATCGGCGCCTTCCTCGTGACGGCACTGTTGATGCTGGCGAGCTTCTTCACCATCAGCAGCATCCTCGCGAGCGCCGACCTGGCTCCGCTGGAGGCGTGGTTGCTGCCGCTGGCGTTCGGGCCGGTCTTCGTGTTGTCGACCAAGACCGCGGTGGGCGCCTGGCTCTCCTCGGCCCCGCCCGACCGCTTGCCATCCCCGACTCAACGGGTGACGAGTCGGATCATCGGGCCGTGCCTGGCCGCCGCGTCGCTGTGTTTGGTCAGCGGGGTAGCGGTGAAGAGCGTCGCGGTTGGCGCGCTGATGCCACTGGCCGACGGAGTCAGCCAGCTGTCATCGGTGCTGATGTTCGCCGGACTGGCGCTCGGGGAGCTCGCCGGTGCCGCTGCTTTGGCCGCGCGCCAGCACCGACCGGGCGCACGAGCGTTCAGCGCAGCACGGGGTCAGTACCGGCGGGCGGTGATCGTTCACGAGTTCGCCCATGCACGGCTGCGCGTCGCCGAAAGTCGTGCCGACGCGGCCGCCCAGGCGCTCGCCGTGCATCAGGAGCGGAAGGCGGGACGTGCCCGGCTTGCGCTGGCCGCGGGGTGGACGCAAGCGGTCCGACACAGCCGGAATGGTGACACACTCATCGACAAAGTGGAGACTCCTCCGGTCTCCATCTCCCGACCATGACCATCGAGCACCCGACGCCAGTCGTCATGGCGGCGGGACGCAATCGGGCATTATGGGTCGTCGTACGCCTCATTGGTTTGCTGATTGCCCTGCTCGTACTGCCGGTGCTGATCTTGCTGAACCTATTGCTATACCTGGTGATCTTGCCGGCCGCCGTGCAGGCGATCACCGGCTAGCGGCCTGATCCATGCGACCAGCGACGCGCTAGTGAGGTATCCCGGGCCGGGGTCTGAGATCATCGTCGCGCGACGTCGAGGTGGCGGCCTGATGATCAGCGGCATGCCGCCTCTGGTAGGCCTCATCCTCATCGCCAGCGTGCACGTGAGTCGGGTCCAACACCCGCTGCAAGAAGGTGAAAGTTCGCTTCTCCTTCGGGCGCCCGATGACGTCGTCTGGGCGGCCTTCCTCAACGATGACGCCATCATCCATGAAGATCACGCGGTCAGCCACCTCCCGGGCGAACGCCATTTCATGGGTGACCACGATCATGGTCATCCCTTCGGAAGCAAGCTCTCGCATCACCGAGAGCACGTCGCCGACAAGTTCGGGATCCAGTGCCGACGTTGGCTCGTCGAAGAGCATCAGGCCGGGGTCCATCGACAAGGCGCGGGCGATCGCGACCCGCTGCTGCTGCCCTCCGGAGAGTTGAGCGGGATAGGCGCTCTCCCGCCCGGCCAGACCCACCTTGGCCAGATTCTCTTGAGCCTTTGCTGCAGCCTCTTCCTTGGGACGCTTCAGCACGTTGATCTGGCCGATAGTGCAGTTCTGCAACGCATTAATGTGCGGGAAAAGATTGAACTGCTGAAACACCATCCCAAGGTTGCTTCGGATCCGGTCGATGTCGCAGTCGGGATCAGTGACCTCCTCACCATTCACCACAACTGTCCCCGAGGTGGGCCCCTCCAGCAGGTTCACACAGCGCAGCAACGTTGACTTCCCAGAGCCGGAGGGGCCGATCACACAAACGACCTCACCGCGATGAATGACCGTCGAGATGCCTTTGAGCACCTCGACAGAGCCGAAGGACTTGTGCAGGTCGATGACTTCGACCACCACCTCTCGTGGCCCTGCCGTTGGAGGAGTGGTGGTGTCAGTGACGGCTTCCGACATCGCGTTCACCGACCTCTCCTGGCGCGGGCTTCCAGCCGCTGCACGAGGAAGGTAAGCGGCAGCGTAATCACCAGATAGCAGAGACCGGCGATCACTAGTGGAGTGAGATTGGCGTTGGTGCTGGACAGATCGCGCCCGTACTTGGTCAGCTCATAGCCGGCCGCCGACAAGCCCAGGATGTAGGCAAGCGACGAGTCCTTTACGAGCAAGATCAGCTCGTTGGTCAACGGAGGAATGACGATCCGAAACGCTTGGGGAAGCACAATCTTCCGACTCGCCACCCCGGCCGGCATACCGAGCGAGCGAGCCGCCTCGACCTGCCCCTTCGGAACGGCCTGGATGCCGGCTCGGATCGTCTCGGCCATGTAGGCGGCGGCTACTATGCCGAGCGCAAGCCACACGGTGCCGTACGGGTCGAAGGGAATGATCAGGCCGGAAAAGGCCAGCGGCAGCAGGCCGAACGCGAGTAGCACGATGAGGGCCGGTAGGCCGCGGAACAACTCGATGTAGATCCCAGCGATCCAGCGGTATGGAGCCACCGAGGAGAGCCGCATTAACGCGAGGATGGTGCCACCGACTAGGCCAATAATGAAAGCCCCAGCGCTATAGATGATGGTGTTGAGCAGCGCAGTGCCTAAACCCTGGGTCAGGGTAGCGTAGATCATGTCGGACCGGAAGAAGACTTGCCCGATCTGCTGCCAGTCGGCCACCAAGAGCAGCACGACGATCGCGACGACCAGGACTACGTACTGGATCAGCCGACGTCGCTTGGCGCGTTGGCGCGGAGACGGCCCCCGGTGCGCCGGCGGAGCGAGGGTGGAAACGCTCATCGCAAAACCTCCTGAAGTAGGCTGAGTCGAACTTCAGTCCGGCGGCTTCCTCCGGTTGCCGGGGGCCGCAGTTGAGTCGCGGGAGGCGGCGGGTGGTCGGGCTTCGCGCTTACGCGGGCTGGACGCCAAACCACTTCTTGTAGATGGTGTCATAGCTGCCATCGGCCTTCGACGTCTTCAGCACGTCGTTGATGACGGCCAGCAACGCCGCAGCGTTGGCGTTGTCCTTCTGCACCATGAAGCCGTACTGCTCGCCGGTGTTGAATTCCTTGGTCACCGATGTTGTCGGGTTTTCCTTGGCGAAGTCATACACCACGCCGTTGTCGTTGATCGCGGCGGCGACGCGTCCGGCGAGAACTCCGGTCAATGTGGTCGGCATGTCGTCGAAGACCACGATGTCGTATCCGTTGGCTGCCTTGTTGTCCTCGGCGTAGATCTGGCCGGTGGTATCGGTCTGGACTCCAAGCTTCTTGCCGCGGAGCTGCGACAGCTCGGTGATGCCGGAATCCTTCTTGACCAGCAACGCCTGCGTGGCCTTGAAGTAGGGATCAGAGAACGCTACGGCTTCCTTGCGCTTGTCGGTGATGGTGACGGCACCCGCGCCGGCGTCACACTTCCGTGCTGCGAACACCGCGCCGGAAGTCATCGACGCGAAGTCGATGTCAAAAATTTCCTGGGTGACGCCCAGCTTCTTAGCGACCAGATCCATCATGTCGACATCGAAGCCAACCACTTTATTGGAGCTGTCCTTGAACTG
>DATLPF010000245.1:0-15155 GCA_035535875.1 Propionibacteriaceae bacterium | reverse complement strand
GGTCGGGCTGCCCTCAGCTTCACCGCCCTGCTGCGACAGGATCAGCGGCGAAGGTCTCTCACCTCCTCTCGAACCACAGCGCCTCACGGCGCACCCACGACCTACGGCACACGTGTGCTTCGCTGCTTCTGGCGCAGGGTGTGTCGCCCCGTGTGGTGATGGACGTACTGGGCCATTCTCAGCTTTCGATCACCATGGATCTGTACTCCCATGTGATGCCGAGTGCCTTGCGCGATGCCGCAGACGCGATGGATCGGGCGCTGAACGAAGGTCGATGATTGGCACATTCCATGTTGTCGACGTTGCTGTCACCGTTGCTGTCAAAGCTGATTTGATCGTGACCGTCGACGGGTGAAACTGCCTCTGACTAGGTGCGCCGCGAGGGAATCGAACCCCCAACCCGCTGATTAAGAGTCAGCTGCTCTGCCAGTTGAGCTAGCGGCGCGCGAGGAGCAACAGTATCAGGATCCTTCACCTTCAAGTACGGCCATTGCGGCGTTGTGCCCGCCGAGTCCGCTCACCGCGCCGCCTCGTTGCGCCCCGGAGCCGCACAACAAAAGGCCGGGATAACCGGTTGCCACACCCCACCGCTCGGCGGCGGTCATAGCTGACGCGTCATCGGCCAACCACGGCCAGGCAAGATCACCATGGAAAATGTGGCCGCCAGGCATCCCGAGTTCGGCTTCGATGTCGAGGGGTGTCATCACCTCGATGCATGGCTCGCCACGGCGATCGCGGGCGAGGCACGGCTCCAGCGGTTCAGCGAGCACCGTCCGAAGAGAGCGCAGCGCCGCATCTTTCGCCCGCTCCCGCGAGCCGGCTGGATCCGTCGTGAACAGGCTCGCCGGTGCATGCATTCCGAACAGCGTAAGAGTGTGGTAGCCCGCAGCGCGCAACTCCGGATCAAGGATCGAGCCGTCGGTCAGGGTGTGGCAATAGACCTCGCACGGCACGGGATCCGGGATCTGACCGGCCAGCGCGTCCTCGTACGCCTCCTGCAGCCTGGCATAGCGCTGGCCGAGATGCAGTGTGCCGGCGAAGCCGGTAGCTGGCTCGATCCCGGAACGGAAACGAGGGAGCCGCCGCATCACGATGTTGATCTTGATCTGGCTGCCGACCGGCGGTTGGCACGGCTCTCCGAGCAGCCGCTGCAGCGTTGCTGGCGCGCAGTTCACCAAGATCGTGTCAGCGCTGATCGACTGCCCATCGGCCAGGCACACCGTAGCTCCGCCACCGGGGATTAGCTTGATGGCATCAACAGGGCAGCACGTCTCGATAGGAACTTTCGCCTCTTGGGCCACCCGGACCAGCTCAGCGGTCAGGGTTCCCATGCCACCGAGCGGCACCTTCCACTCACCACTGCCGTTGCCGATCATGTGATAGAGGAAACAGCGGTTTTGCCGCAGCGATGGATCGTGCGCGGAGGCGAAGGTGCCGATCAGGGCGTCAGTCAGCACCAGACCCCGTACGGTGTCGTCAGCGAACTTTGACTCGATGAACTGGCCGAGCGGCCGCTCGACAACTGACGACCAGAGCTCCTGAGCGACTTGAGCATGCAGCTCTGCGGCGCGGGGGAGCGGCTCAGTCAACGTCGGCTCTATCACCGCTGCCAGTTCCCGCAGTCCGGCCTCGAACGCCAACCACGCCTGGTATTCGCGATCATCGCCCGTCAGGGCCCGAAACGACTCGCGGGTGAGCCGTCCCTCCTGACGCTCGATGAGCAGGCCGCCCGCGCCGACCGGCGTGTAGGACCGGACCTGACGCGAACGCAGTTCCAGTCGCAGTCCCAGCTCGTCGATGATCGAAGTCGGCAGCAACGAAACCAGATAGGAGAAGCGGGAGAGGCGGGCCGCTACTCCTTCGAACACTTCACTGCTCGCGACCGCCCCGCCGAGCTCGCTGCGCGCTTCGAGGACGCGTACCCGATGTCCGGCGCGGGCCAGATAGGTGGCGGCAACCAGCCCGTTATGCCCGCCGCCAATGACGACAATCTCGGAGTGAGTACGCGTCATCGACTTCCGCTACCGAGTTGGCGCGACGGCACTCTATACAGGCCACGGCGTGCATTGGACCGGCGGACCCTCGCGAGTCGTTGCTTCCTGAGCTTGTCGATCTCGGGATGGATCAGCGGTGGCAGTTCGCGCCCCAGAGCAAGCTCGAGGAGGTGGTCAGCGAGCGCAGGATTCCTAGCCAGGATCGGGCCATGGGGGTAGGTGCCGATAACCGTGCCGGCAACCGCGCCTTCAGTGCCGTCATTGCAGTTGCCGACGCCGATTTCCACCGTGGCAAGCGGCTTCACGCCGGGCCCGAGTCGGGTGTAGCCGCCATGGTTCTCAAAACCGGTCAACCACTGCTCCTGACCGTCTCGGCCGTTCCAGCGGCTGATGATCTCACCGACCGCGCGCACCGGACCACGGGTGGTGGTGACGTCAAGTAGTCCGAGGCCGGAAATCACCTCGTCCTTGTAACCGACAGTGAAGCTCCTGCCCACGATCTGGTAACCGGCACACACCGCGAGGACGGCGGCGCCGCGCTCGACCGCCCGATGGAGCCCGCCATCGGCCCTGAGGCCGCGTACGGCCGAGATTTGCGCGGCATCCTCGCCGCCACCCAACAGATAAATATGGCCTGTGTCGGGCAACGGGTCACCCGGTTCCACGACCGTCAATACCGGCTCGTACCCTCGCCAAGCCAGGCGTTTGATCAGCACCGTGGCATTGCCGCGGTCGCCGTAAAGGCCGAGCAGCGACTGGTAGATCAGAACCACCTCGACGCGTTTGCCAGCGACTGGATTGCTCACCTTAGACCCTGCCCATCCTGCGTAGCCGTTGGAAGGGTGTGTACGTGGCGACCACGTCCACTGGTTCCGGATGGCCCGTGAGTGCGTCGGCGAGATCGGGTATGCAGCGATAGTCGACCTCCGCGTACCTGAGACGTACCGCTAGGTCCAGCGCGCGTCGACCGGTCGCAATCACCGAGCGGCCCGCAAGGCTCTCATACTCCACGTCCCAGAGCCAGGACACGTCGCGACCATCAGCCGCGGCGGAGTCGATCGCCAGCACAACTGTCTGGGACTGCGCCAGCGGCAAAGCCTCGGCCCATCCAGCTGGGTTCTTGGCCAGTAGCAGGCGCGCCGTGGTGTTTCCGAACTGTGCCGTGGCAAAACGACCGGCGGGCGAGGTGACGGTACGCATGCCCGTTAGCGCGGTTCGAGCGTCGACGCCCATCAGTTCGGCGGCCGCAAGCGCACATGCGGCGTTGCTGATGTTGAACGTCCCGGGCACGCTGAGTTGCGGATCCCAGACCTGGCGTGCCGGGTCGACGATAGTGCCACTCTCCACCCGGAAATCCCCCTTCGGCTGCGCGAGCCCGCAGCCTGTGCAATACCAGTCACCTCCGTGACCTGAGATCTGGTCAGGCTGGGTGCGGACCAAGTTGGCATCGCATTTCGGACACAGCGAGGAGTCCTGGGTCCACGTTGTTGCTGTGTCTACCCAGATGACCTGCTTGGCGGCCAGCGCCGCCCAAACGATCAGCGGCTCGTCTGCGTTCGCGACGACGATGGGCCCGGCCGGACCCGCATCAGCCAGCGCTTTGCGCCAGCTGCGGCCAAGACCCTTGATCTCGTGATGCCGATCGAGCTGGTCGCGGCTGAAGTTCAGGAGCACCAACACCTCTGGCTGGCCCAGCCGAATCATGTCACCGACCACCCGCTCGTCGGTCTCCAAGATTGCGATCTCAGCTTGAGGGTGCCCACTGAGTGCCGAGGCGAGGCCGTGATGCAAGTTGGCACCGTCTGCGTTGTGGACCAGGCGATTTGCATCATAGTTGAGAGATTCGCGCAACGCCGCTGCCAAGAAGTGTGTAGTCGTGGTCTTGCCATTCGTGCCGGACACCAGGGCGATTCGCTTTCCAGCGAGCAGCTTCCCCAATGCGCTGGGGTCGAGCTTGAGCATCACTTTGCCTCGGATCGAGGCGCCGGTACCGCGCCCGGAGATCCGGGATGCGGCTCCGGCCAGGCGTCCGGCCAGCGTGGCCGCAGTCAGGCGGGCAGTCGATGTCGACATGCCGCTAGTGGGCGTGGGACGGGTAGTAGGTCATCGAACCTCCGCGACGATCGTTCCCCGATTCCTGGTCCTGCCCCCTGATAGGGCGTACGCGCATCGCGCGTGGAATCCGCCTACTTCGTCGTCACTCGCAGACGAACAACGTGTCTGCTCGCTTCTCCTCAGCACGGCGGCGCGATTCCCGACGCTCACGCCCCGAGGGTGAGTGACGGGACTCGAACCCGCGACATCCTGGACCACAACCAGGTGCTCTACCAGCTGAGCTACACCCACCATGCAAGAGGCCCGATCATGCGTCGCGGACCACACTGCGCAGCGTGAAGTGTACCGGGCGGCGTCTTGTCGGGGGTAATCAGTTCTCGCTCGGGACGGCCCCAGTCAGCGCGCCCTGATGGCGATCGGCGATCTCCTTCGACGCCGCGCTGTCCGGGCCAGGCAGTGGCACGAACACCGCTTCGCGGTAGTACCGCAGTTCCTCAATGGACTCTTGTACGTCGGCTAGCGCCCGATGGTTGCCCGCCTTGGCCGGGGCCTGGTAGTAGACCCGCGGGTACCAGCGGCGTACCAGCTCTTTGATGCTGGAGACATCGACACTGCGATAGTGAACGTGACGCTCGAATGTCGGCATGTCCCGCGCCAGGAACGCCCGATCGGTCCCAATGGTGTTGCCGGCAAGGGGAGCCCTGCCGGGTTCCGCTACGAATGCGCGCACGTAGTCGAGGACGCGTTGCTCGGCCTCGGCCAGGGACAATCCGGAGTCCAGCAAGGTGAGCAGGCCGGAGGCGTCGTGCATGCCGCGTACGAAGTCGCCCATCTGCTCCAGCGCCCGACTGCTCGGCTTGATCACCAAATCGACTCCATCACCGAGAACGTTGAGATCAGCGTCGGTGACCAGTGCGGCCACCTCGATCAGCTCGTCGTTGATCAAGTCGAGTCCGGTCATTTCGCAGTCGACCCAGACCAGCAGGTCGTTTGTGGCCATCTTTAGGGTTCCTGTGCCTCTCTGCCTTCTCGTTGCTGACCTCGCCTGGGGGCGTATTTCGGCACCCACTTAATCAGCCAGCCCGAGCCGGCCCAGGTGAGCACACCCATCGTGACAGCCGC
Organism: Propionibacteriaceae bacterium; assembly: GCA_035535875.1. Lineage (GTDB taxonomy): Bacteria > Actinomycetota > Actinomycetes > Propionibacteriales > Propionibacteriaceae > Microlunatus. The sequence continues at coordinate 9,984 of DATLPF010000245.1, read as the reverse complement.
GACTGCCAGGGAAGCCAATGCGCTGACGGCACTGATCACGAGCGGGCCTGCGGCGTTGCCCAGATCGCTGCAGACCCTCCATCCACCAAGAAACTGTGCACGATCCTCCGGCGGTGCGGCGTCGGCGCCGAGAGTGAGCACAATGCCGGCGGAGATGCCGTTTCCCAAACCCATGAGCGCAGCCACCAAGCCGACGCTAGTGGGCCCACTGGTCAGCGGCAACAGCACGAAGCCAAGCCCGAGCACGATCATGGTCGGCACCGCGACATACACCCGTCCAAATCGGTCCATGATGGCGCCGCCGGGATAGAAGAGCAGCATGTCTACCCCTGCAGAGATCCCGAAGATCACAGCGGTCGTTGCAGCGTCCACACCGATGGATTCAGCCCAAAGAGGCACGATCGACTGCCGGGTGGCGCGAGCGGCCGAGATGGCCAGAATGCCGATACCAAGCGTCAGCAGGATGTGGCGATGCTCGGCAAGCACTGAGATTACGGATCGATGGCGACGAGGTTCGCGAGCTGCGGTGATGTGGCGGTTTGTGGTGACGTCGGGCAGGAAGGCGAGGAGGATGGCGGCGGCGATGCTCATGGTGGCCGCGAACGCGTACGCGGCGCCGATGCTCCAGCGCGTGACGATCGCGGCAGCGATGAATGGTCCGATGAACAGTCCGATCCGGAAGGTACCGCCCAGTGTGGATAGGGCGCGGGCGCGGAACGGTATCGGGATGGCCTCGGTGAGGTAGGCATGGCGGGCCAGACCAAAGACTGCATTGGCCAGGCCGGTGACCGTGATGGCCACCGCGAGCACGATGACGGATTGGGCTAGGAAGGCTCCCAGCAGCGCCACCGCGTCAAGGACGCAGGCTGCGATCAGGGCTCGTTGCTCCCCGATGCGGGCAGCCAGCGCGCCCGCGGGAAGATCGCCGATCAGCTGCCCGAGACCAATCAGCGCGACGACGAACGCCGCCGTACCGACGCTGGCGCCAAGCGCTCGAGCGGAGAGCGCCACCAGCGGAAGGATCGCGCCCTGACCGATGGCCACCAGAATGGTTGGCCCGTACACAGGAACGACGATGCTGCGCAAGCGGGCGAGCTCTGGGTTCCTTTCATGGAGCCCGGACGGCAATCCGTCGCTACCCGGGATGTCGCTCACTCGAGCGAACCTACCCAGCCCCTTCATTGCGTACGATGACGCTCGCCCGACAGATCCGGCGCTACAGTGATGCGCGAGCCGGCCAGTACGCAATGGACGGCGCTTCCGGCCCCCGTAGCTCAGAGGATAGAGCAGCAGCCTTCTAATCTGTCGGTCGTAGGTTCGATTCCTACCGGGGGCGCAAAACATGGCTCTGACTAGGTGATCCAATTTCGCGATTCGAGCGCTGACGGTGTTGCTCCCCACATCGCTCCCCACATGTGGCGTACGTTGCCTCTGTGAGGAATCTTGAGTTGGGCGAATCCGGCGACGTCTCGTTGACCGCGCAGTGCAAGAACGGTGCCGGACGATGGGTTACCGCACCGAGGCCCCAGAAGGCGACCCGATGGAAGGCTCGGGTCTACGTACGCGGCCACGACGGGGTCCGTCAAGAGATCGTGCGCTTCGGCCGGACGAGGCGCGAAGCTGAGGCATCTCTCCAGGCGGCGGTGGCAGCTGTCCTCCGGGGAGCTGATGCCGTCATCAACCCGACCATGCCGCTACTCGAGGCGGGTGAGTACTGGCTGAAGCAGATCGCGCGACCAGACTCGGGGCTCAGCGCGCGGACGATCGCTGACTACTCCTGGACTTGGCAGAAGTACGTTGACTCCACGACATCGTCGCTCCGCGGCCTCACACTGCAGCAAGCGAATGACCCCCAGCGCCTGCGCGGCTTCCTGCAACGGGTGGCCGAGGCACACGGCTCCGCGTCAGCGAAGAAAGCCAAGAGCGTTCTTCATGGCGTGATCGGTTACGCCGTCGACAACGGCGTGCTGTCCAGCGACGCGACGCGCCAGGTACGTACGGTCACTTCCACCGCAACCAGGTCAAAGGAGCGGGACCACACTCGGGCCATGACACGTAGCGAACGAGACCACGTTATCGAGGCAACATTTCATGCGGCCTGCGAGCCAGGGTTGAATGCCCGCACCCGGCGCAAGCGGCGCGCGACGGCAGATCTCATTGCGTTCTTGGCAGGAACCGGGGCGCGGATCGATGAAGCACGGCGCGTTCGGTGGCACGACATCAACCTTGAGCGTGGACGCGTCTACCTCCGCGGCACAAAGAGCGAAACGTCCGACCGGTGGCTGAACCTTCCCGACTGGCTCGTGGAGCAGCTGGAGGCGCGTGCCGCCAACTGCGGCGCCGAAGGCTACGTCTTCGCTGCGCCGGCCCAGCGCGATCCTGAGCGTGTGTGGGACCAAAGCAACAGCGCGGGAGCGGTTCGCGCCGCTCTGGACGCGTGCGGCCTAACTTGGGCGGTTCCGCATACGTTTCGCCGCACAGTCGCGACGCTCCTCGATCAGGCGAACCTTCCCATTGCCCGGATCGCCGACCAGCTAGGGCACTCCGATGTGAGTATGACGGCCCGCGTGTACCTCGGCCGTGACCTCAAGGGCGACAAGCGCGACCTGGCAAGGGTTCTGTGAAAACCAGGTGTCGAGGAGAAGCCATGGGTATCAGGAACCGAGAGATCGAATGAGGCGCGCTACAGTTTCCCGCACGTCACTCGGGTCACCAAAGGATGTAATTCCAGCTGGCTCGCGCGACACGAAACCGGCCTGTTCGTAGGCTTCGATATCCGAGAGTCGGTATCGGACCCGACCGGCCAACTTGAGATAGGCCGGACCACGGCCCTGAGATCGCTGATTCGCCAAGGTCCCGCGTGAGAGTTGCCAACGCACCGCCAGCTGCGCGTCGGTTAGTAGGTCGTTCTCGCGTCCAGTCCTGTCAATCGGATCCGATCGTCGCATCATCGCGCCCGCCCTTCCAGTCGCCGAGATCCGCGTGCAATGGGGCTGGGCGGCAATGACCGTGCCGCCGCGAGGTTCAACGTGTAGCGGACTTGCAGCCGCGCGGCCGCGACGTCAGGACGAATCTCGTCACGGGTGCCCAGAATGTGACCGCTGGACCGAGCTAGCCGCGCCACCGGGTCCGTCGTCTCCCGATCCAATTCAGCACCACCCATCACGCCCACCCTCTCCATGCACTTGTGTCGACCCGTCTCGTCAAGCCAGATCCGGGCCCCCCGCACGCGCACCCCACTCGGCTGTGGATAGAGGGCAGGGGTCTCCGGCTCACATCAGCCTTAAGCACTGAAGACGGCGGTCGGCGGTCAGATCAACGTCGCGCGGGGGATCATCCGCCTTACGTGGCCAGCTGCTCGGTTCGGCTCGCCGCGTGCTAGACGCCCCGCGCGGCGACAGCGAGCAACGCGGGGACAAGGATTTGATTGTCAGGCCTGGCGCCAGACCTTGATCGAAGACGCGAGGAGGAGCGCGACCAGCAGGGAGGGGGATCAGTACGTCTTCGGGGACGGCACAGAGGAGAAGACCTCCGAGGATGGTGCCGATGATCGATCCGGCCGCCATGGCGAGCGCGAAGCCCTTGTTGGCGTGCAGGACTTCGAAGCTGCGGTCGCGGCTGTAGCGGGCGAACGCCACAGCATGGTGGGCAAGGAAATAGTGAGGGCGAGGCTGCCGGCGATCTTGATGTCGACCGCGAACAGCAGCACGACGTGGGGATGAGCAGCTCGCCCCCGGCGACACCCATCAAGGCGGCCACGATGCTAATGCCGACGTCGGCCGCTGGCCCCAGCAGGGTCCGCGGAACGGGATCCAGGAGGACCGGGTCGAGGTCGCCGAAGTGGTTCCAGGCGAGCGCGATGGCGATCAGCACCAGCAGCACGGCGAGTACCCGGTAGAGGGTTCGGGTAGCCCAAGTGGCACCAATCCAGGCGCCGATGAGGCCGCCGGCGAGCAGGTTGGCTACCACGAACCAGGAGCCGTTCACGGTGTCAAAGGGGACGGCCACCAGACGGGCCGGCCGGCCGGACACGACCAAGATCAGGCTCAGCGCCTTATTCATGATCACGGCTTCCAGCGTTGCGAAGCCAAACAGACCAATGAGCAAAGGAAGCCGGAACTCAGCGCCGCCGAGACCGATCAGGCCACCGAGGAGCCCGACCCCGGCGCCTGTGGCGAGGGCGGCCCAAAGCGACCTGGCCCTCGATGGCGCGGCGACGTCGCCGGTGGACGGACCTATCACAGCGACACGCTTGTCGGCGCTGCGCCCGCTCTCCACGATTTCCCCTTGAGCGTTCCTGCTACGGGACTCATCTCTTGACACTGCGTTTGCCAGATCGACTGCTAACTCATCACCGTCCGTCCACTTGGCCTCGTCTACACCGCCTCAAAATCCCGTGATGTCTCAGACCGCCGCACTCCCGTCCGACGTACCCCCTCGAACTCTCAAAGCTTCGAGTCGAACACACGTCATGCCCGACCGCTCACTCAGTGTTCCTGTCGCTCGGAGTACCGCCTGCCTAACCGCCATCTAGCCAGCCTTCTTGCGTTCCGGGTTCCCGCCGGAGAGATCTGTGGACAAGTCGCGTCCGTGGTGCGAATCAAACCGCACCCCCTAAGCCATCGTGTGGCTTCTCGGCGGTCATGTCCCGGATGACCCTGAGACAGGTGTCGCCGGCGCCCAGGGCGGCACCTGGAGATCTTCCATTCCGCTTGCGAAGCTCAATGCAGGGAAGCGGCGAGGTGGTCCACGTCGCGGGAGCATCGGCCGCGATTGGCAGCGCGGCTTTCGCGGCCCTTTCGGTCAGCGCCGCAACGGAGCAACCTGCGTCGTCCATACTGCTTTGCCGAGCAGGGGTTGAGTAAGACCGCAATGGTGGCCCTAAGGGGAGGAAGCTCGAACCAAACCTCCCGTTTCAGCCGGCTGGCAGACGCGCTACCTACCTTGCTGGGCCGGCGGCTGCGATCGAGGCACGTGCGGAAGCGGCAAGTACAGCGCCGGCTCACGCCGAAGGAAATCGAGCAGCTCCTTACCGAGTACCGAGCGGGCGACAGCATGCAGGAACTTGCTCGGAAATGGCGCCTGCATCGGACAACCGTGACAGAGCATCTGCGCCGATCAAGCATTGCGGTTCGACACCGCGGGGATTCCGACAGAGAGGCTCGACGAAGTGATCCGGCTCTACGGCGACGGATGGTCCTGCCAACGGCTGGCCGAACGCTATGGCTGCGACGATGAGACGGTGCGACAGAGCCTTAAGCGTATGGGCGTCCGCCTGCGGAAGCCGTGGGAAAGAGTATGAACAATCCTTAAGCCAGCGGCCTGAAATCGCTTGACACTTATTGCCGGGCATCGATCTTCTTCGGCGAGCTGAACGATCTGCTGGCCTCGGCCTTATTCCTGCCGGTGTCTGCGACGGTCGTCATCTCTTCGCATCCGACTACCGGAGCGAACGGAACGCCGCGCGCACTTCGTCGGTGAAGAGCTGCGGCTCCTCCCAGGCGGCGAAGTGGCCGCCCTTGTCGACCGCGTGGAAGTAGATGACGTTCGGGTAGCTCGCTTCGACCCAACTTCGGGGAGTCCGCCAGATCTCACCAGGGAAGGTCGTGAAGCCGAACGGGATCGTCGGCGATGGCAAGGGCTGGCGGCCTGCGGCGGGGGCGTCGGGGCCATACGCCTCCCAGTACGACCGGGCGGCGGACGCGCCCGTGCCGGTCAGCCAGTACAGCGTGATGTTGTCGAGGATGTGGTCGCGGGTGAGGTTTCCCGAGGGCTCCCCGTCGACGAACGCGCCGGCGATCTTGTAGTAGGCGTCGGTGTCGTGGTCGACCATCCAGGCCGCCAGCGCCACCGGTGAATCCAGCAGGGCGTATCCGATCGTCTGCGGACGCGTGGCCATCTCGATGAAGTAGCCGTTTCCAGACTGCTGGAAGGTGGCGAGCTTCGCGGCCGCGGCGCGTTCCTCGTCAGTGGCCGTCGGCATGGCACCGCCCAGCGCCGGCACCAGCAGGTTCGTGTGGATGCCGAGCAATCCCTCCGGCGCCTGCCGGCCCAGCGCGTCGGTGACGCCGGCGCCCACGTCACCACCCTGGGCGACGTAACGGGTATAGCCGAGGCGGAGCATCAGCTCGGCCCAGGCGCGTGCGATCCGGCTCAGCTCCCAGCCGACGTCGGTCGGCTCGCCGGAGAAGCCATAGCCAGGCAGGGACGGCAGTACGAGGTGAAACGCGTCCGCGGCGTCGCCGCCGTGAGCAGTCGGGTCGGTCAGCGGGCCGACGGTCTCGAGCAACTCGACGACCGAGCCGGGCCAGCCGTGCGTCATGATCAGCGGCAACGCGTGCGCGTGCGGCGACTGCACGTGGATGAAGTGGATGTTCACCCCGTCGATCTCGGTCGTGAACTGCGGCAGCGCGTTCAGCTTCGCCTCGGCCTTGCGCCAGTCGTAGTCCGTCGCCCAGTAATGGGCGAGCTCCTGCAGCGTCGCCAACTGCACACCCTGTGACCGATCGGGGACGAGCTCCTTGCTGGGCCACCGCGTCGCCGCGATGCGGCGACGAAGGTCCTCCAAAGCCTCATCCGGAATGTCGACCTGGAACGGACTGATGTCGCTGGCGGTCTCAACGGTGCTACTCATGACGCCCTCCCTTGGCGTAGTGACCGGAATGCGGCTCGGATCTCGACGGTCAAAAGCTCAGGCTCTTGTCTCGGTTTCGGCCAGCGCGTCGCCGGCGATGCGGCGGCGGAGGGTGGCTTGGTCCTCGTTCGGTACGTCGACGTGGAAGGAGCGGATCTCGGTCGTGCTGTCGATGCTTGTCATGTCGACCTCCGCCTAATGGATGTCGGGTCGACGACGCAATTGTCGAGACAGGCGCGTTACGGGGATGCGGCGACGATTCAACGATTCTCCCTGAGCTGCCGCTACCGGTCAACGCGGCTCACAGAATCGCGATGTCATAGGTAGTAGTGTGCCCAGCAGCAATAGCGACGGAATCCCGGATAGCGGAATTGTCCCGCACCGAACGGATCCATCGCTCCAATTGCCTGTTTAGACTGGTTGCACCGTTATCCCGGCCCGAAGTTCGGTCTCGACAGCAGGCGGCCCTGAACGCGGCACTCGTACCCTGCGGGGCGGTCGCGCGGTCGTAGTGTGGATGTGGCTCTCAGGCAAGCGCAGGTTCGGCTCGATCCTCGCCAAGCGACCCTCTAGCAACGGCGTACGGAGCCGGCGAGGCGACGAAAGTGCTGGCTGCGCGATTCGGCATCCATCGCGCAACCGTGACGGCCGTCCTACAGCTACAAATACGACGGCGGGCGCGAAGGCGACCCTCAAGCCATCGGCTTCTATCCAAGAAAAGATAGGCTAACCGTCTACCTTATGGACGGTACGGCCAGCTACTCTGAATTGCTGGCTCGCTTAGTCAAACATACTACGAGCAGGGTCTGTGTTTACATTAAGCGGCTCAGCGATGTGGATTTGCCAATCCTTGAGCAGATCGTGCAACAATCTTATGAGTACATAAGGAGGCAGCCATGAGAAAGATATCTGTCCAAGAATTCATTACGCTCGACGGAGTGATGCAGGCGCCGGGCGGACCCGACGAAGATAAGTCGAGCGGCTTCAAGTTTGGTGGCTGGACCGCGCCATATTTCTACGAAGCCGACGAAGAGGCCGGTGAGTTCATGGCCAAACTCATGGCGCCCGCCGATCTCCTGCTGGGTCGAAAGACCTTCGATATTTTCGAAGACTACTGGCCCAAACACGCCGAAATGTGGCCCGGTATCATGGACGTCACTAAGTATGCCGTCTGCAAGACCAGGGACAAGTCAGACTGGCAAAATACGAAATTTCTGAAGAACGTCGATGACATCAAAAAGCTCAAAGACTCAGAAGGCTCAGAGATCAAAGTTATCGGGAGCGGCAACCTGGCCCAGACCTTGTTCAAGCATGATCTGGTCGACGAGCTGTGTCTGATGATTTTCCCAATCACGCTTGGTACGGGTAAACGCTTGTTCGACGAGGGCACTATTCCTGCAGTCTTCACCCTGACGGACCATTTGGTCGCTTCAAATGGAGTGATCTTCACCATTTTCAAGCGAGCTGGAGCAGTTAAGACGGGCACCGTCGGAGCTTAAGGCAAGCCGATCTCCATCATCGTTCCCGCCCTCAACGAAGAAGACTATCTGCCGACGCTGCTCCAGTCATTTGTCGACCAGGACTACGACCGAGAATACGAGATCATCGTATCGACGGCGGTTCGAGAGACGACACGGTCTGTGTCGTGAAGCGCTTTCAGAAACAGCTGCCCAACCTGTCAATGCACTCCTGGAAGCGCGGCATCTCCAAAACAGCGCAATTATGGCGTCACCAAGGTGCGTTACGACCACATTATTTTCCTCGACGCTGATATGAAATTGCCCAAGAATACGTTGACCAGTGCCTTCTTCACGATTATCAGTCGGTGCGGTGTCCTTCTCCACGGCGTCTCTCACCAGCTTCTCCTAGACTTGCGAGCGTAGGGGGCACGATCTCCAAGATCATTTTCAGAGCCCGCAGGCGCGGACTGCTCAACCTCGGCGACGACCTCATCGCCACCGCAAACCAGGCTGTTGCCGCGGCCGCTCTACTCGACCGCCTCAGATGCGCCCCGACGCTGACGGTGTGAGCAGGCGAGCTTCCCTGAAGTCTCCAGCAAGCCACTCACGCTAAGCCGCGGCGTGTCGCAGGCCAGGTCGGTGGCCTCGAACCGCTGACAAAACGTCACGTTCAATTACCGCCGGATATGCGGAGTGGTCGAGGCTCGTTGTTGAGGCCTGTTCGGCACCGCAGCAGGCTGGAACGGCGCAGCATGAGTGTGCGGAGCTCGCGCCTCGGGCCGTTGGCTCGCCGAGCTGAAGCGACTCCATGCACCTACGCCCAACCGTCCGCTCACCTCAGCCAGAGCGGATCCGCCAGTGATGACCCGTCATACAACCGACTGGGCTGACGTACCCCCACTCGATTTCAGAATCTGATGTGCTACACACCTAGTGCACTGATGGAAGGTACCTCCAGGTCGGCGTGACCGCCGAGGCGGGCGAAATTGCCTTTCCGAGGTGTGACTATGAGCCTGCACAAGCTCACCGCCGGGTCCGGTTATGACTATCTGACCCGGCAGGTCGCTGCCTTGGACGCGACCGACAAGGGACACACCGGGCTCGCCTCGTATTACACCGAACGGGGCGAGTCGCCCGGAGTATGGGTCGGTTCCGGCATGGAGGGAATCGACGGTCTGGACGTCGGCGACCCGGTGACGGCAGGGCAGATGCGGGCTTTGTTCGGGTGCGGGTTGCATCCGTTGGCCGAAACACGGCTCCAGCAGCTGGAAGGCCCCGACCTCACTGGACGAGACGTCCAGGACATCATGCGGTTGGGGGCACCGTTCAAGATCATCGACGATGCGACGCCGTTCCGGGTTGAGGTGGCCCAGCGGATCGCTGCTCTCAATGCCGCGATCGTGGAGCCGGTCGACGCCTCGGTCGCGGCGGCTGATCGGGCGCGGATGCGGACGCAGGTGGCCCGGGAGTTCTTTGTCGCCGAGCACGGCCGCGCCCCGATTGATGCTCGTGAGTTGGCTGGGCAGATCGCGAAGAGCTCACGTCCACGGGCGCAAACAATCGCCGGCTTTGACTTGACGTTCTCGCCGGTGAAGTCGGTGTCGACGCTGTGGGCGGTCGCCGAACCGGCGGTCGCGGCGGCGATCGAACGGGCCCATCAGGCCGCGGTCAACGACGCGCTGAGCTTCATCGAGCAGCAGGCCTTGTTCACCCGGACCGGCCCCCAAGGGATCCGGCAGGTCAACGTGCGTGGCATGGTCGCGGCCGCGTTCACCCACCGCGACAGCCGGGCCGGCGACCCGGATTTGCATACCCATGTCGCGGTAGCGAACAAGGTGCAAACCCTCGATGGGCGTTGGCTGTCGATCGACGGCCGGGTGTCGTTCAAGG
>DATLPF010000244.1:0-17249 GCA_035535875.1 Propionibacteriaceae bacterium | reverse complement strand
TCGAAGGGAGCCTAAGGTCAGCTGCCCCCGAGCTTGTCGAAGGGCAGGTGCTTCGACAAGCTCAGTGCGCACTCGCTAGCCCAGCGCCCTGAGGCGTACGGTCTCCGGCATGCTCTGAAGCTTGTCGATCAACTCAGCTGTTAAAGGGCCAGCAACGTCGGTGATCACGTAGCCCAGCTCACCGCGGGTGGACAGCACCTGGCCCTCGATGTTGACATGAGCGTTCGCCAGCAACCCGTTGACCGTCGCAAGCACACCCGGGACGTTCTGATGGACATGCAGTAGCCGGCTACGCCCAGCCCTCTTGATGTCGGTCTGCACCCGTGGCAGGTTGACCGACATTGTGGTGTGCCCGGCATCGGCGAAATCGCGCAACTTGCCGGCCACGAACCGGCCGATATCGGTCTGCGCCTCCTCGGTCGAGCCGCCGATGTGGGGCGTCAAGATCACGTTTGGGATGTTCTGCAGGCCGTTGGAGAAGGGGTCACCAGTGCTTTTGGGCTCCTCGGCGAAGACATCCAGCGCAGCACCGGCAATGTGCCCGTTGAGCAGCTGCTCCCGCAGCGCCTCATGATCAACAACAAAGCCGCGGCACAGATTGAGAAACAAGCTCCGGCCGCGCATCTTGCCGAATTGCTCGGCACCGAAGAGACCGGCGTTACCGGGTCGTCCGTCCACGTGCAAAGTGACGGTCTCCGCAACCTCAAGCAGCTCGTCGAGGGTCTCGCAGCGCCGAGCGTTGCCGAGCGCCAGTTTGTCGGCGATGTCATAGAAGTAGACCCGCATGCCAATCGACTCAGCGACCACAGACAGCTGGCTGCCGATGTTGCCGTAACCGACGATGCCGAGTGTCCGCCCTCGTACCTCGTGGGCGCCCGTGGCCGACTTGTCCCAGATGCCAGCGTGCATCCGGGCGTTCTTGTCGGTGAGATGCCGCGCCAGAGCAATGATCTCTGCGATCACGAGCTCCACCACGCTGCGCGTGTTGGAGAAGGGTGCGTTGAAGACGGGGATTCCCAGGCCGGCGGCGGCGGTGAGGTCGACCTGGTTAGTGCCAATACAGAACGCACCGATCGCTTCCAGCTCGGGAGAGGCCTTGAGGACGTTCCTTGTCACATTGGTTTTCGACCGGATGCCCAGTAGCTGCACTCCGCGCAAGGAGTCGATCAATTCGGCCTCGTCGAGCGCTCCCTTGAGCGTCTCGACCTCGATCCGGCGTTCGGTGAGCAGCCGAACGCCTTCCGGATGGATGTTTTCCAGCAGTAGCGCCTTCATAGTTCTCTCGTTGGTCATTGGACCGAATGCAGCCACCAGTGTAGGAATCACCCAACCCGTTCTGAAACGGATCTCAGCCGACCGCGGAGGGGGCTAGGTCGGTGTAGCTCCTCCAGTAACCGCGTCCGGTCGCAGCGAGCATTGCGTCGAGGCAGGCGTCTGCAAATAAGTCGGCGGCTGCGGCTAGCAACGTGTTGAAGGCAAACAGCCAGCGAATCGGATCCTCGGCGACCGGTCGGCGGGACGAGGCAAGGCAGAACACCGTGTCGCCATCCAACATTGAGTGGATCGGCCGGATGGCGCGGGCCATCCCGTCGTGCGCTACCGCGGCGAGTTTGCTGGCCTGCGCCTTCGACACGATCGCATCGGTCAGGACCACGCCAATAGTGGTGGCGAACGACGCTTGCGCATCGGCATAGGCAGTCGCCAGTGCCTCTCGCTCGAGATCAGTTGGCGTAGCAAGCAGCCGCGCATGATCAGCCCACAACCGGCCGGTCGTCGAGTCAACGGCCGATCCCGCGGCGTTCACAACAACGGCCGCTGAGATAGAGACCCCGGATGCGAGCTGCTTCTCCGCGTATCCAAAGCCTCCTTTTATCCCCCCACAGACTGCACCCGTGCCGGCGCCAACCGTGCCGGTGGCAGGCTGGTTGCCGGTGGCGGCAGCCAATGCCAGCGCTCCGAAGTCTGGCGTCGGCCGATTGCTGAAGACGCCGCCTCTGCCGAGGTCGAAGAGCACCGCAGCAGGCACGATAGGAACGACCTGATGAGACTCGAGACCGACGGGGAAACCTATCCCAGCCGCCTCGAGACTCTCCATCACGCCGTTCGCTGCCGCCAGTCCGTACGCGCTCCCGCCGGTGAGCACGACGGCATGCACGCGCTCGATGGTCGTCGCGGGATGCAAAAGGTCGGTCTCTCGAGTTCCCGGGCCGCCGCCGCGTACGTCCACACCTCCGACAGCGCCCTCGCGGGCCACCACAACAGTCGTCCCGGTCAGCCAGCCGTCGCCATCCGCGGTGTGGTGGCCGATCTCAAACCCCTCGATCACCCACTCATTCTGCCGACTTGTCAGATTCCAGTTGCGCAAGAGGTCAACTAGGTTCTGACAACTCGGTGATGAGTTATACGCCTAGCGCCCGGACGACCTCGAGGAGCGCATCTGCGGAGTGGCCGCTGATCAACGAGTCGACGTGCGGCAGGGCCGCCGCCATACCGCCGGCGAGCGGAGCGAAGCCTGGGGCGGCCACCCTCGGATTGACCCATACAACCCGATGCGCGTGCCGGCCGAGCGCGACCATCTGACGGGCGAGGACGCTCGGGTCGTCGCGCTCCCAACCGTCGGAGACGATCAGCACTACGGCACCGCGGGCCATCCCCCGCCGCCCATAGAGATCCATGAAGTCGCGCACGGCGCAACCGATGCGCGTGCCACCCGACCAGTCGGGCATCAGTGCCGCTGCGCGTTCGAGCGCGAGGTCGGGGTTGGCGTTGCGCAGCGCGCGAGTCAGCCGAGTGAGCCGCGTCCCAAACACGAACACCTCGGCATGTGCGCGGGTTGCCGCACCCCAGAGCAGGTGCAGGTAGGCGCGGGCGTACGGCTCCATCGACCCGGAGATGTCGAGAAGCGCAACGAGGCGACGCGGTGTCCATCTGCGGGTACGCCGGATCGGCACAGCAGGGTCCCCACCCGAGCGCGTGCTGTGGCGTAGCGAAGCGCGCACATCGAGCCGATCACCGCGATGATGGCGGCGGCGGCGCCGGGATAGCCGCTGTGGTGGACTGATGCACAGCATCCGCAGCAGCGGGGCCAGCGCAGCGAGCTCGTCCGCCGTCAAGCGCGCGAAGTCGACCTCTGTCAGTCTCTCTTCCCTGCTTGCGAGGGTCGGTATTGGGCGGCCGATGTCGTTGTCGGCGGTGGTTTCCGACGCCTCGAATCGTCCTGTGGATGGCAGAGCAACCCCAGGCTCCTCATCAACGAGGGGGTAGTCGCGTTGCGGTGGTAGGCGAATGTCGGTGGAATCGCCTCGCGACTCGGCTACGTCGACCATGCCGCGGAACACGAGCGCGAAGACGGCGTCGAATGCACCGAGGTCGGCCGTCGAACGCAGCAAGCTCACCCGAGCGCACCAGTACAACTCTTCGACGGTCCTCGGTACCCCGAGCGCTACGAGTGTCGCGAGCCGGATCGTCTGGTCAGGCGAGACTGCGACACCCGCGTCGCGGAGCCGCTCGCTGAACCGGGCCAGCAGCGTTGCGCTGTCGGCACGTGTCATTCGACCGAGAACCCGGAGGCCCGGGCGAGCTGCTGATCCTCGACGTACTTCAGCACCGAGCCGAGCGTCCGGTCCACTGTGGTCGTATCGACTGTCCGCACGCCGAGCAACTCGAGCGCAGCGACCCAGTCGATCGTCTCAGCGATGCCCGGCCGTTTCTGCAGGTCCATCCCACGGAGCCGTTCGACCACCCGCGCTGCCTGTTCGGCGAGCAGTCGCGAGCTGCCCGGCACACGCCGCCGTACGATCTCGGCTGCGCGCACCGGCGGTGGATAGTCGATCCAGTGGAACAGGCAACGGCGTTTGAGGGCGTCGTGCAGTTCCCGAGTGCGGTTCGAGGTCAGCACAACGATCGGTCGATGCGTTGCGTGCACCGTACCGAGCTCGGGGATGGTGACCGCTCCCTCGCCGAGCAATTCGAGCAGGAACGCCTCGAAGTCATCGTCGGCGCGATCGACTTCGTCGATGAGCAGGACCGCCGGACGAGGGCCGGGATGACGCAATGCGGAGAGCAGCGGACGCGCAATCAAGAACTCGTCGCTGAACAGAGCGTCCTCGGCCAACTCGGTGCCGCGCGCCTCAGCGAGCCGGATAGCGAGCAGTTGCCGGGGGTAGTTCCACTCGTACAGCGCCTCGGCGACGTCGATTCCCTCATAACACTGCAGCCGTACGAGTGGCGTGTCCAGCGCGGCGGCAAGTGCCTTGGCGGCCTCGGTCTTGCCGACTCCCGGCTCGCCCTCGATCAGAACTGGCTGGCCCAGTCGGGATGCGCAAAACAGCGCCATGACCGTGCCATCGTCAGCGAGGTAGTCGACACTGTCGAGCGTGCTCCGAAGGCTGTCCAGATCCGGCAGAAGTTGCGCGACGCTCCTGTTGTCGGCAGTCACTGCGAGTACGCCAAAGGGTTGTCGAGGTAGGCATTTCGACAGCCGGTGCCGCAGAAGTAGACGACGCCGGTGGGAGTCTCGACGTGCGGCGTCGCGTCGACCGGGGCAACCATCATGCCGCACACCGGATCGCGCACCATCTCGCTAGCGTCGTGCGCGGGTCCAGGGCTGTCGTCGCGAGCGACCGTTGGTTCGCGCAACACCGCGACGATCTCCGCGAGAATCGACAGGGCAACCTCCGGAGCCGTACGCGCGCCGATGTCGATCCCGGCGGGAGTTCGTACCCGCGATCGCATCTGCTCGTCTACGTCTAGTGAGTCGAGGACAGCCGGACCCCGTCGCCGGCTGGCGACCAACCCGATGTATGCCACCTCCGCTCGCAGCGCCGCCTCGAGGACCGGCTGCTCGTCGTTGCCGTGGGAGGCGACCACCACCGCACGGACCCCCGGCGGCAGGGGATCGTCCGGCTTCTCCAGGTGGAGGACTTGCTGGCCGAAGAGCCGATGCGCGCGCAGCAAGGCCGTGGCGATCGGGGCGTGACCAAACACGGCTACCACAGGCAATGGCACCGCCGGCTCGAGGAAGATCTCAAGACTTCCGCCAGACAGGCACGGGTTGTATACGGTCACCACGTCGTCGCCGAAACCGACATCGTCAGGTGACGGCGTGATTCGCACGAGTCGCGGCTCCGCGGTCGCGAGCACCTCCAGCGCCTGGGCGCGCACCGTCGATTCCGCGCAATCGCCGCCGATGAACCCGTCCACTTGGCCGTCTGCGAGAACGATCGCCGAATCGCCTGGCTTTGCGCTCGTCGGTCGCTGTGCCCTCACAACGGTCGCCCACACAAATGGCGTGCCGGCAGCGGCGAGTGTGGCAGCCCGACCTGCGAGCTCCAGGCGCGCCGCCATTAACCACCCCTCAGTCCGTGATCGCCAGGTCGGTACGAAGCGGCCGGCCCTGGATGGTGCGCCACACCTGCGCTGGTGTCAGCGGCATGTCCGCATGCCGTACCCCATACGGCTTGAGTGCGTCCATCACCGCGTTGACGACTGCGGCCGGCGAACCAACGGTGGCCGACTCGCCGACGCCTTTCGCGCCGATGGGGTGGTGCGGCGACGGCGTCACGGTCTCCCCGAGCTCCCAGCTGGGGCATTCCATCGACGTAGGTAGCTGGTAGTCCATGAACGACCCACCGAGGCAGTTGCCCTCCTCGTCGAATGCGATGACCTCCATCAGCGCCATGCCGATACCGTCGGCGAGACCGCCGTGGATCTGCCCTTCCACGATCATCGGGTTGATTCGGGTGCCGCAGTCGTCAACCGCGACGAAACGCCGTACCTTCACCGCTCCGGTGCCCGCATCCACGTCGACGACGCAGATGTAGGCCCCATACGGATAGGTGAGGTTCGGCGGGTCGTACACGCAGGACGCGTCCAGATGTCCCTCGACGCCTTCGGGCAGCTCGAGTGGGCCGTGCGCGGCAAGGGCGACCTCCTGGATCGTCTTGGACATGGTCGGGTCACCCTTCACCGAATAGGTACCCTTTGTGACCTCGATGTCGTCCGGCGAGACCTCCATCATCGTCGCGGCGATGATCTTTGCTTTGTCCACGACACGCTTCGCCGCGACGGCGACCGCAGCACCTGAGACCGGCGTCGATCGGCTGCCGTACGTGCCTAGACCGAACGGAGTGTTGTCGGTGTCCCCGTGCACCACATCGATGTCGTCGGAGGGGATCCCGGTGATCTCGGAGACGATCTGGGCAAACGTCGTCTCGTGTCCTTGACCCTGCGACTGAACCGAGATCCGTACGACGGCCTTGCCCGTCGGATGCACACGCAGCTCCGCGCCGTCGGCCATCCCGAGCCCGAGGATGTCCATGTGTTTGCGCGGGCCGGCGCCGACACCCTCGGTGAAGAAGCTGAGTCCGATCCCCATCAGCTCGCCCCGCTCGCGCTTCTCGGCCTGCTCGCGGCGCAGCTCGTCGTATCCGGCGATCTCCATGGCCTTCTGCAGGCAGTACGGGTAGTTGCCCGAGTCGTACTCCCAGCCGGTCGGCGATGTGTAAGGGAATTGCTCGGGGCGCAGTAGGTTCTTCATTCGCAGTTCGGCGGGGTCCATGTCCAGCTCGAAGGCCAGGCAGTCGACTATGCGCTCGACTGCGTACGCCGCCTCGGTGATCCGGAACGAACACGCGTAGGCCACACCCCCGGGGGCCTTGTTGGTGTAAACGCCCTTCACCGTGCAGTGGGCCGCGGGGTAGTCGTAGCTGCCAGTGAAGATGTGGAAGAAGCCGGCCGGAAACTTGGTCGGCTGAGCGGTGTTGTTGAACGCGCCATGATCCGCGACGACATTCACTCTGAGGGCCAGGATCTTGCCAGCCTGTGTCGCTGCGATTTCGGTGTGCATATGGTAGTCACGCGCGAATGACGTCGACATCAGGTTCTCGGCACGGTCCTCCACCCATTTGACAGGTCGCCCTGTGAGGATCGACCCGACGACGGCAAGGACGTAGCCGGGGTAGATGCCGACCTTGTTGCCGAATCCGCCGCCGATGTCCGGGCTCACTATGCGGATCTTGTGCTCGGGGAGGCCGGCGACGATCGCGTACAGCGTGCGGTGCGCGTGCGGGGCCTGCGTATTGCAGTAGATCGTCAGCTTTCCGGTGACTTTGTCCATGTCGGCGATGGCGCCGCACGTCTCCAGCGGGGCGGGATGCACGCGCGGGTAGAGGATGTCCTGGCCCACTACCACCTCTGCAGCAGCGAACACGGCGTCCGTCGCCGCGCGATCGCCAGCCTCCCAGTCGAAGATGTGGTTGTCGGCCTTGCCGTCGATGTCATCGCGAATGACCGGTGCATCGGGATCGAGGGCCCGGCGTGCATCGATCACCGGGTGCAGCGGCTCATACTCGACATCGATCAGCTCCAAGGCGTCCCTCGCGGAGTAACGGTCGTCGGCAACGACGAAGGCGACCTCCTGCCCGTGGAAGCGAACCTTGTCGGTAGCGAGCACGGCCACGACGTCATGAGATAGCGACGGTATCCAGGCAAGGTTCAGCGTCTCGAGCAACGCCCCGGTGATCACTGCCCGAACTCCTGGATGCGCTTCGGCCGCTGAGGTGTCGATCGAGACCAGCCTTGCGTGCGCGTATGGGCTGCGCAGTACCGCGCCGTGCAGCATCCCGGGCAGCACAAAGTCGTCGACGTAGTTGCCCTTGCCGCGCAGGAAGCGAGCGTCCTCCTTGCGCATCCGGCGTCCGAAGCCAACGGTCGCCTGCTCCGCAGTGACGGTCATGGCGCAGCCACCTCCTCAGTTTCGGCGACCCGTGGGTGGTCTGCGGCCCAGCGGATTGCGCGCACAATGTTCTCGTAGCCCGTGCAGCGACACAGGTTGCCTGAGATCGCTTCTCTTATCTCAACGTCGGACGGGTGTGGGTTGTTGTCCAGGAGCCATCGGGCGGTCAACATCATTCCGGGCGTGCAGAACCCGCACTGCAGACCGTGCTCGGTCATGAACCCCTGCTGGATGGGATCGAGCTCGCCACCTTGCTCCAGACCTTCAACCGTCCGGATCTCGTGCCCGCCCGCCATCGCCGCAAGCATGGTGCAGCTCTTCACTGGCGTGCCGTCCACCTGCACCACGCAGACACCGCAGTTGGAGGTATCGCAGCCCCAGTGCGTGCCGGTCAGGCCGAGCTCGTCGCGCAGGAAGTGCACGAGCAGCAGCCTCGGCTCGATCTCGCGGGTGTACTGCTCGCCATTCACCTCGATCGAAACCTGCATGGTTACGCCTCCTCTCCGCGGCAACGGGCGATAGCGGTTCGCAGGGCCCGCTTGACGAGTTCGCCGGCGAGCGCACGTTTATAGTCCGCGGGCCCGCGCTGGTCGGTCGGCGGCTGACACTCCTCCGCCGCCAGCTGGGCGGCCAGGTCGAGCGTCTCGTCGTCTGCGATGCGCCCGCGTACGGCGTCCTCCGCTCGAGCGGCAACCAGATGCGGCGCTCCGACCGCGGCGAGGCCCAGGCCCACTTCGGTGATCGTGTCGGCGTCAAGCGTGACGACCGCACCGGCCGCAGCTATCGCATAATCGCCGGCCCGCCGTTCCACCTTGGTATATGCGCTTCCTGTGCTGGCCCGGATCGGCAGCCGAATCTCGGTGACAATTTCAGCCGGACCGATGCACGTCTCGAAGGGTCCCGTCGCAAGCTCGCGTACGGGCACTACCCGCTCACCGCCAGAGCCCTTGATCACGACATCGGCCCGGATCGCTCCGAGTGCGGCGGAAAGATCTTCGGCAGGATCGGCGTGGCAGAGCGAGCCGCCGATCGTGCCTCGATTTCGCACCACGGGATCGGCAATCACCCGCTCGGCGTCGTGAAGGATCCGGTAGTGCTCACCTACCACGGCCGACCCGAGGATGTCGGAATGGCGGACCATCGCCCCGATGCACAGTTGATCACCGGATACCCAGATGCGCTGAAGGTCCGTCAGGTCATTGATGTCTATGAGAACTTCGGGCGCAGCAAACCGCAGCTTCATCAGCGGTAACAGGCTGTGTCCGCCGGCGATGAGCCGTGCTTCCTCACCATGTTTCTCTAGCAGTGCGATGGCGTCGTCGATGCTCGATGCGCGCTCGTACTCGAACGGAGCCGGAACCTGCATCGTCTGCCCCCTCTCAATTGGGCTCGATAGGGATGCGTGGGTGCATCATGGCGCCGTTTACTTCACCGCTAACACGTCAACCGTGCGGATGTCAGGTGCACTGGCGAGCAATTCGTCAGCCACCTCGCCCAGCGCCGCCGGGATCTGACCATTGAGATGCGCCTGCCGGCCTGCGTCGTCGTCGAACGTGTCGAAAATCCCGTAGGTGGTGTCGCTGATCTTGAACGCATACCACGTCACCGTGCCCGGTTCAGCAGCGGCAAGATCGCGGCCACCCTCTAGGAACTTTCCCAGGTCGTCACCTTTGCCAGGCTTAGCCTCGAGCAGAGCGAGCACCCCGAATGTCGGACTCATCGGAACTCCTCCCAGGATGTCCCTAACGTACGTATCCAAACGACTGATTGGTAGTGGCGGACCCGCCACGTTGAGTATCGTTTCCGACGTGGACGTTGCAGTTCTCGCAGTGGACGGTTGCTTCGACTCGGGGCTCTCAGCAGTAGTCGATGTGCTTGCGACGGCGAACGCCCTCCGTGAGAACGTGCCGGCATCGCCAACCGCATTCACGGTGACGATCGTGGGACTCAAGAAGCAGGTCCGCACTGGCAACGGCTTGACAGTGAATCCCGTCCCTGCCAAGAAGATGCCGCAGTTTCCCGATTTGTTGATCATGCCCGCCCTGGGGGTGAAAACTCCCGATGCGATCATCGACACCGTCCGTGGGCACGCGGCCCTCGACCTCATCCGGGAGAGCCACGCGAACGGCACGGAGTTGGCTGGTGCCTGCACGGGAACGTTCTTCTTGGCCGAGTCTGGAGTCCTTGACGGCAGGTTGGCAACGACCAGCTGGTGGCTCGGTCCTGCGTTTCGGAGTCACTATCCCGCAGTGATCTTGGACGAGACCCGGATCATCGCGCGGGATGCTCGGATCACGACCGCCGGCGCCGCGTTCGCCCACATTGATCTTGCACTATCGATCGTGCAGCAGCACAGCCCGAGCTTGGCGGACCTCACGGCGCGGTATCTGCTCATCGGCGACCGTCCGTCGCAGGCGGCGTTCGCAATGCCCGCGTTACTCGCCCGGGCAGACCCCACTATGGCGGCGTTCGAAGGATGGGTTCGGCAGCGACTTTCCCAGCCGTTGCGGATCTCTGACGCCGCGCGCGACCTCGGTATCAGCGAACGTACGCTGCAGCGTACGACCGCCTCTGTCGTCGGCATGTCGCCGCTGCACTTCATTCATCAGGTACGCCTCGACGAGGCCACTTTTTTGATGCGCGACACGGCAATGTCGACGAGCGCCATCGCGGCCGCGGTCGGCTATCGCGACGCCGGAACGCTCCGGGCACTCGTTCGCAAGCGGCGTAACAGCACGCTCAGATCGTTGCGGGCGGGACGACCGCCAGGCGGCCTCTAACGGCTCAGCCCGCTCATTCTGCCGACTTGTCAGCGCGTGTACTCCCTATGGCAGCCCCTGATGCTGACAAGTCGGCTTAGACGGCGAAGCGGGTGCGTGCGAAGGAGCCGGCGAGTGTGGCGCTGGGGGTGAGAGAGGCGCGGCCGTCACCCTTGTACAGAGGTCTTGCTGCCGGCGACCATGTACAGCGAGGAACGCAAGCCGAACATGTGCTGGAAGGTGGTTCCCGACACCGTCGCGGTCCGCGAACTTCCGATGATCTTGATTGCCTTGACTCGGCCGCCCCAGGCTCCAGCACCGTCGCGGCTGGTGATCTGCAGCTGCTTCACTGTCCCAACTGACGGCCAAGCCCGACTGATGCTGCTCGCGCTCAGCGTCCGGCTCCAGGCCTGAGACTTGATCACACCGTCATACGGATCTGGGTGCGCTGCGAGGTAGGGGTAGTCCCCGCGGGCGCTGTGTCCACCATTGGATGGAGCGAACTGCGTGAGCGCCACCACGCCTCGGTAAGTGACGATGGTGCCGGCCGTGGCCTTAACGGCCGCATTGCCGGCACTGTTCTCGCGACTCATCCCGCCGTAGACCTGACAGGCCGTGGTGTCGCAGATGTCGTACCCGGAGTATCCAGCGAATTTCCGTAGCCGGACCGCGTAGGACCGCGCCGCGACAGCCTGCGCCCGTACCGCGTCGGCCGCCCAGGAGGTGGGCATTTCGGCTGGCACCACACCTTTGACATAGTCCTCCAGGAGCACGTTGTTGATCGTCCGCCCGCCGGCTCCCCTCTTGATCAGCGACACCCTCCCCCGGTATGGACGTACCGAACCATTCGGAAGCACCACCTTGACGATCTTGGAACGAGTGGAGAACGACCACGTGCCGCTCGTCAGCCCGGTCGACTTCGTTACATAGCTTCCGCTACTTGTCCGGTAGCTGAGCCGGTACCCAGCCCCCGAGCGACTGATTCGCCACGATCTGTATCTCGCCCCGGTTGGCACGGTGTATCGATGCCCGGCTGTGTCACCGACCTCAAGGCCGCTCGCCGGAAGAACCCGCAGGCTGTTGTCGTTGTCGGCGGTGATCCAGACCTTGATCTTGGTTCCGCTGGGCATCTTGCTCAGCTGGGTACCCCGGTAGTAGAAGGCGAGGATCTTTTTCCAGGACAGGCCTTTCCGAGCGGCCCCGTAGGCGCCGTACTGGGACATGCCCCAGCCGTGGCCCCAGCCAGCGCCACGGATCGTAAAGCTTCCCGCTCCTGCCGAGGCCATGGAATCCGCCCGGGCCGGGATCGTGGTGAGGGTTGCGGATGCGCCGATCACGGCGAAAATCAGTACGGCGCTCAGAAGCCACCTGATCCGGCTCCGAGCGAAAGTGGCCGCGGGTGTCGCGGAGGGAGACATAGCCGTCCGTTCGTGGGAAGTGGCCTTAGCCTGCAGCAGATCAAGTGCGGCACGCAAGTGAAAATAATGAATTAATGTGACGAATGTGACCAACTGAAGAGCGACTAGAACTCCGTCACTAAGGCGTTGGCGGATCGTTTGTGATCACAGGTGTCGAAACGCCGCATTTCTGACCTGAACGGGTCGTTGGTGATTACAACCGCCAGGAGGACCAAACCGCGCGCTGGCGGTTAGGAGTCGAGCGTGATCTCGGTGCCCTTCTCGGCCGAGGCATAGCAGGCCTCGATCACGACGGCGCGTGCCAGTGCCTGCTTGCCGCGATGGTTCGTGTAGTCACCGGACCGCACCTTGGCAATGAAATCCATGACACATTCCGTATGCAGGCCGTCGGGCGGCACGCTTGGATGCAGGGTCGCCGGCACGCCCGCCTTCTCGGTCCAGACATTCAGACTGCGCTCCGGGTCATTAGGAGCGCCCCACTCGATGCTGGCGCCACCGTCGGAGCCGTACACGGCCACGTAGCACTGATCCTTCGGGATCCATTGGGCCCAGCTGGATTCCAGCAGCAGCGTCCCACCACCGTGCAGTCGCAAGAAGGCAGTCGAGAGGTCCTCGACATCGAAGGCGCCTGGCTCCACTCCGGTCTTGCGCATGAACGGCGACGCTGAGCTGCCCTTGCCGCGTGGACCGAACTCGGCGTACGTCGCGGCACTGACCGCCCGAACCGGCGGCTCATCCAGCAAGTAGAGCGCAATGTCGAGCATGTGCACTCCCAGGTCCATCAACGGTCCACCGCCGGCCGTAGCCCGCCTGGTGAACCAGCTGCCGATCCCTGGGATTCCCTCGCGGCGCAACCAGCCCGCCTTGGCGTAATAGATCATGCCAAGCAGGCCGGCGTCGATCATCTTCTTGAGGACCTGAACGTGGCCACGCCGCCGATGGTTGAACGACACATCGAGGACACGGTCGTTGCGCTCGGCCGCCTCCACCATCAGTCGAGCTGTCTCGGCGTTCTCGGCCATCGGCTTCTCAGAGAGCACATGCAGGCCGGCATCCAGCGCTGCCACTGCTATCGGAGCATGCAAAGTGGTCGGAGCGGCGATGCTCACCAGGTCAAGTTGTCCATGATCAACAAGATCCCGCCAGTCTGTGTAGCGGTGCTGCTCCGGGATGCCGTGCGCTGCTCCAAAGCTCTGCAGCGCGTCGGTCTCCATTCCAGCCAGCGCCACAAGATCAACATCAGCTGAATCGGCGTACGCCGCCATATGCTGCTGCCCGGCCCATCCAAGACCGATGACACCGGCACGGAGTCGATGACTTTCCGCGCTCATGCGCGGACCCCTTCATCGACGAGGCGCCTGTTGAAATGAGGTGCTGGCTGGTTGACGACCGCCGGCGCGCTGAAGTCGGCGCCTTCCTCGGGCCGGGCCCACAGCACGGCGTTGGCCAGCACCCGCCTGATGTCAGGGTGGTGGTAGACCGGGTACTCCTGATCGCCGGGTGAGAAGTAGAACACCTTGCCCTTGCCGCGTCGCCAACAGCAACCGGATCGAAAGACCTCGCCGCTGCTAAAGGTCGAGATGAAGATCAACTCGTCCGGCGCCGGAATGTCAAAGAACTCGCCGTACATCTCATGCTCGTTGATCACGATCGGTTGCGGAACGCCGGTAGTGATCGGATGGGACGGGTTGACCGACCAGACCAGCTCGGTGTCGCGGGAGTTGCGCCACGCCAGGGAGCAGGTGGTACCCATCAGCCTACGAAAGATCTTGGAGAAGTGGGCCGAGTGCAGCACGAGCAGACCCATCCCGCCCAGAACTCGCTGATGTACCCGATCGACGACCGCCTCGTCGACGCCTGAGTGGCTGGCATGTCCCCACCAGGTCAGAACATCGGTTCCGGCCAAGACTTCCTCGGTCAGACCATGCTCTGGCTGATCTTGGGTGGCCATGCTCACGGCGACGGAGTCACCCAGCAAATCAGATAGGCCAGCCGCAATTGTCCCGTGCATGCCGCTCGGATAGCGCTCGGCCATGCCGGCGCTATCCCCTTCGGATCGTTCGTGAAAGTTCTCGCCCCATACAGTGACGCGGATCGGTGAAGTCACGTCTGCCTAGTGTGCCCGACGGGACACGATTGCTTCCACGCGGTCGACGCTCTGGTACGCCAGCACCGGCCAGGTGAATCATGAAGCATGGACTCCGATTCCTTCTCCGTGAAGCGGCTGGAACTGCGGGCATTTGACCTCAGTGAGCGAACGGTCCGGCGCGGTGAGGCATCCGCGGTTCGCCGTATCGAGCGATGGCGACAGCGTGCCTTCCTGATCGCCCAGTGCTCGGTGACCGCGGGCCTCGCGTGGCTGATCGCGAGCCTGCTGCTTGGTCATGAGGTGCCCTATTTCGCCGCGGCGGCGGCCATCCTCGTCCTCGGTATGGCGTACGGGCAGCGTCTCCGCCGTGGTGTGGACGTGGCGATCGGTGTGACGCTCGGCGTCGCGCTTGGCGATCTCTGGTTGGTCTTGTTCGGAGCTGGAGTTTGGCAAGTTGTGCTGGTCTGCGCAATCGCCATGTCACTCGCGACCTTGGTTCGAGCAGGCCCGCTGATGACGACCCAAGCCGGCGCCAACTCAATCGCAGTGCTGGTCATGGCGCCCAGTCCTATTTATGGATTTGAACGCTGGATCGATGCAGCAATAGGCTCCACGCTCGCGTTGCTGGTGGCGACTGTGGCACCGAGTGCGCCGCTCCGCAAGCCAGGTGAAGTCGCGGCCAAAGTTGTCGCCGGAATGGCTGACACGCTGGAGGCCGCAGCCGACGCGCTCGCCGGGAAGGACGAGCACGCTGCTAGTGCGGTGCTGGATCGGGTGCAGACGACAGAAAAGGATCTGGCTACCTTCGACATCGCTGCTGACGAGGGCCTCGACGTGGTCCGCCACTCCCCTTTTCGCCGACGACAGTTGGGCCTGGCAATCGCACTGTCCGACCTGCACCAGCCGCTGGATTCTGCCGTCCGCAACCTTCGGATACTGGTCCGAAGGTGTGTTGTCGCAATATGGCGGGGTGATGAGGTCCCTTCGACCTATCAAGATCTGGTCCGCCGGCTGGCCGAAGCGTGCAGATTCATCGCTCATGAATTGTCGGAACACCGGCTTCCCACGAATGCGAGAGATCAATTGCGAGAGATCGGCGAGGCCAGCGCCCATCTGCAACTCACCGAGTCCATGTCAGCCGTCGTGATCTTGGCTCAGACGCGCTCCATGGTGGCTGATCTGCTGGAGCTGACCGGCCTGGACTACCACGCGGCGCGCGAACTCATTCCCGAGATGGACTGACCCGATCTGCTATCCACAGGTCGCATGATCTTGGTGCTCTGGGTGGCCGGCGAAGGTGACCCCTGCGATTTGGCTAGGCTTCAGGGCTGACGTAAGGTAGGTCACTGCCGACGCGGGGTGGAGCAGCTCGGTAGCTCGCTGGGCTCATAACCCAGAGGTCACAGGTTCAAATCCTGTCCCCGCTACTACGAAAGCCCTTGTCAGAGTCTCTTTCGATGTCATGACGAAAGGGACCTGGTCATTCTTGGCAGCAATTTGGCAGCAAACACCGGAAGCGACAGACCCGGCTTCGACGCCGTACGCATGCGCCTCACACGTGATTAGCTGTTCCCTAGGTTGGCAGCCATCCGAGCTTGATGCCGCGCCCACGGGGCGAGACCTTCGACTGGCCGCGAGCAGCACCGCTGCCGGGACTACGCCATAAGGTGAGCCACCGCGGTTGCGTCGCCGCTCGCTAGCGGAGAATCACACGAGGGCGATCTCCTAAATCGTGCGGCACAACGCTGAAAACCCGAGTCCAATCGAGCGACGCTTTTGCGGCTGTGGCGCCAGTTGCGGACGACATGTGAAGCGCAAAACGAGCAGGCGAGGCGCTGCTAACTGTGTCCCTAGATGTGCGGTGCGGAATCGTGTGCCGGCGTACGCCGCCGATCAGCGGGCGTCAGGTTCACCGCTGTCACGCAGCGCGTCCGGCGGACATGGTGATGTCGACGTACTGGCGCAGGACGTCTCGGACGCGGGGCTGGCAGCCGCTGAGGACTCCATGATGTCGTGCGAGCCGGGATTCTCTGCGAGGCCTTCCTCCATACCCTCCTTGAACGCTACGTGGATTGCGGTTTCGACGTTCATCTTGGCCACGCCTGCCGATCGCCTTCTGGACCTGGTCGACCGGGATTGCTGAGCCGCCGTGCAGCACCAGTGGCACTTCGGTGCGCCGTCGGATTTCGGCGAGGAGGTCGAAGTCGAGTTTGGGTTCGGCGATGTAGACACCGTGCGCGTTGCTGATCGCTACCGCCAGTGCGTCGATACCGGTCTCCCCCATGGCCTCGCAGGCCGCCGGGTCGGCGAGGTGCGGGTTCTCGATCTCGGCGCCGTATTCCGCCGTAGTGCCGATGGTGCCGACCTCGGCCTCGACGCTGACCCCGGCCGGTCGGGCGAC
Source organism: Propionibacteriaceae bacterium (assembly GCA_035535875.1). GTDB lineage: Bacteria > Actinomycetota > Actinomycetes > Propionibacteriales > Propionibacteriaceae > Microlunatus. The sequence continues at coordinate 847 of DATLPF010000244.1, read as the reverse complement.
CCGGACCACGTCACGGGTGAGCTGCAGGTTCTGCTCCAGTGGGGGAACCGTCGAACATGACGCTGGTGTAGCCGTCGCGAATGCATTCCACGACCTTGTCGGAGGTCGGGCTATGGTCCAAGTGGAGGCCGGCGATGACGTCGCGGCTGCGGACCACCGAGGTGATCCGACCATGTTCTGGTTTCCGGCGTAGGCGGACTCCGCGGGGTGCACCGCCGTAGATGACCGGTGTCTTCAACTCCACAGCGGGCCAGCGGCTGCATCGCCGCGAATGCCGCGGAAAACGGCCTGCGCACGGCCTCATTTGGGGCTTTTTGCGGAGAAATGAGCAGCCAAGCCCAACGAGGCTCGCTTTGCGAAGTCGGGTGCATGTTCCGGTAGCAGGCCGATCCCCACGAAGTTGAACCGAGCAGCGCCACGGCCTCGACATCCTCGCCAAAAGCCGACTCACCAGGATCACTTAGCCGTGGCTGAGGCGCAGGATCGACAGTGGCCATCGGTGGAGAGTCGAGTCACCAGGCGAAGGCGGGCGTCACGGCCGAGGTTACATTAACGACCTGCCGTTTCTGGTCAGCGACGTCGATAGGTGGCTGGAGGCGGTTGCCTGGGCATTCTGCGTGTCCCCGACGGACGCGGGTGTCCCGAACCGGTGTGTCCCCATGAGCCGCTTCGTGGTGTGTGGAGAGGCCCTGCTTGATGCGGTTCAGTCCGATACGGCCGGAAGCGACTCCTTCAGTTCGACGTGGCTGGCGTTGTCGCCCGGGCTTCGCACCAAGCGCATCGATCTACCAGTGGTTGGAGTGAGGCTGGCGCGACTGATGTACAGGCGCCAACCGGAATCGGTCGG
>DATLPF010000243.1:0-38638 GCA_035535875.1 Propionibacteriaceae bacterium | reverse complement strand
GGGTCGAGGTGAGCCGAGCCCGGTTCTGGTCGCCTCTCGGCACCGATTCTGGCCAGTCACCCAGATACTCACAGTCCGGGGCCAAGTGAGGCACCGCGGGCGCTGTCCTCTCGGTCATGGGCGGAGAAGTACTTTGATGGCCTGCCGAGAGTCCATGGCCCGGTAGCCGTCGGCGGCCTCGTCGAGCGGGAGCTCGAGGTCGAAGACCCGTCCGGGCCGGATCTTGCGGTTCCAGATCAGGTCGATCAGTTCAGGCAGGAACCGACGTACTGGGGCGGGGCCGCCGTGGAGGTGGACGTGGGAGAAGAACAGCTCCTCGCCGGGCAGCTCCACGCCATGAGCGACGCCGACGAAGCCGACGTGGCCGCCCTCGCGAGCGGAGCGGATGGCCTGCATCATCGACTCCTGGGTACCCACGGCCTCGATCACCGATTGCGCGCCCAACCCGTTGGTGAGTTCCTTGATTCTGGCCACGCCCTCGTCGCCGCGCTCGGTGACGATCTCGGTGGCGCCGAAGTCCCGCGCAAGCTGCTGCCGTGGCTCGTGGCGGCTCATCGCGATGATTCGCTCCGCGCCGAGCTGCTGCGCGGCCATAACGCCGAGCAGACCAACCGCGCCGTCACCAACCACGGCAACCGTCTTCCCCGGTCCAGCCTCAGCCGCGACGGCCCCGAACCAGCCGGTGCCGAGCACATCGGAAAGCGCCAGAAAGTCCGGGATCAAGTCCTCGGCCGGGACGTCCGGCGTCGCCACCAGGGTGCCGTCGGCAAGCGGGACCCGCATCAGCTCTGCCTGCGCGCCTTCTGAACCGATTCCAACCCGGTTTACGCAGGAGCTTTGGTAACCCGCCTGACAGATTTCGCAGGTGTTCTCGGAAGCGAAGAATGAACCAATTACGAACTGACCGGGTTTGATCGTGGTGACCTCAGTCCCGACCTCCTCGACGATGCCGACGTACTCATGGCCCATCGGGGTGGGTCCATTGACCTCGTCGAATCCTCGGTAGGGCCACAAGTCAGACCCGCAGATACAGGTTGCGGGCAAGCGGATGATCGCGTCGGTCGGCTTCAGAAGGGTCGGCTCGGGCCGATCCTCGACCCGCACGTCGCCTGGGGCATACATGACCACACCACGCATCGGTAAATCTCCTCGCATCAGATAGGTAATCGACAGAGCCCGAAGATTCTGGTCTGTGGCTCGGTGTCTCTAGCCAACCCGACCCGCGGTCGCCGGGGGAGTCTCTATCGAGACGTGTACCAATAGGGCATCCCAGCCGACGCGGCATCCGGCGTAGCGTCGACGGTGTGGACAACCGTGCCGAAGTCCGCGAGTTCTTGATCTCGCGGCGAGCCAAGATCACCCCGCAGCAGGCGGGGATGCCCCACATCGGCGCCCGGAGAGTGCCCGGGCTGCGCCGTGGCGAGGTCGCCGCCCTTGCCGGGGTCAGCGTCGAGTACTACTCAAAACTCGAACGCGGCGCGATCGCCGGCGTCTCCGCCTCCGTCCTCGACGCCATCGCCCGCGCTCTGCAGCTCGACGACGCCGAACGGGCCCACCTGTTCCACCTCGCGCACGCCGCCGACGGCACCAGCGCCGGCATGCGACCCCGCCGCCGCCCCGGCAAGCGCTGGACACCTAGGCCGAGCCTGCAATGGGTGCTCGACAAGTTCGCCGCCCCCGCGATCGTCCGCAACGGCCGGATGGACCTGCTTGCCAGCAACCACCTCGGCCGGGCCATGCACGCCGCCCTCTACGACGCCGCAGCCGGCGGACAACCCAGCTTCGCTCGCTTCACCTTCCTGAACCTCGACGCCGCCCACGACTTCTACCCCGACTGGGGCGGTGCCGCCGACACATGCATCGCCATCCTGCGCACCGAAGCTGGCCGCGACCCCCACGACAAAGACCTCCACGACCTCGTCGGTGAGCTGTCAACCCGCAGCGACGAATTCCGACGCCGCTGGAGCGCCCACAACGTCCGCTACCACGGCGCCGGCACCAAGCACTTCCACCACCACGACGTCGGCGACCTCCAACTCGCCTACGAAAGCGTCGACATGATCTCCGAACCCGGCCTCACCCTCACCCTTTACGCCGCCGAACCCGGCTCACCGACCGCCCACGCCCTCGAACTCCTCGCCTCCTGGACCGCCGTCATGAACGACGCCGCCGAGAACGCCCACCAAGCGACATAAGGCGAGCGTGCACATCGGACCCGCGGGGGCAGCACGCTTGACTGGCGGGCGTGTGCTCGATCTGAAGCACGCTGGAGTGCGGGACGCTATTCGGACCGCGCCGACGCAGAGAATGTGTACCTAAGCGATGCCGCGTCGAACTACTGAAGATGCCGGCCCCAGCAGAAGCCGCACGCCGGCGGAGCCGACGCTTTGACCCTGATAGAGCCGGATTCGTCAGCAGGCTGCGGCCAGTCCGTGCGCAATGGCAGCGTGCCGGGACTGTATCGGGCGACCCACAGCCCCCTGTGCAGCAGCTCGGCGCTTCCTCTCCAGAAGCTCCAGTGTCTGTTCTGTAGTTGCCGCGATTGCTTCGCCTCCTCCACGCATCGCAGCGGGTTAGTCGTTGAGGCCGGCGTCTTCAGGCGTCGTCGGGTCGGTGCCGGATCCGGTGTGTAAGTCAAGCCCCGGGTCTTGCTGGTCGTTCTCGTGGTCGCTCGGTTGTGTTGTGCTGGCGGCCCAGCTGGCCAGCAGGGTCAGGGCGTCTTCGGTGGGGGACCCGGGCTCGGCGGTGTAGGTGAGGAGGCTTTGGCTGAGATCGGCAGCCAGCGGGAAGGACTCGTATGGCAGGTCGAGGTCTCCGACGACCGGGTGGTGGATCAGCTTGACGCCGGTTGTGTGGATTTGGACGTCGTGGGCGGCCCATCGACTCCGGAACTGGTCGCTGCGGGTAGACAGCTCACCGATCAGATCGGAGAGGCGCCTGTCGTATGGGTGGCGTCCGGCCTCGGCTCGCAGGATGGCGACGGTGTCGTTTGCGGCCTTGTTCCAGTCGCGGAAGAAGTCGGTGGCGTTGGGGTCGAGGAAGACGAACCGGGCGTTGTTGGCCGGCCTGACCGGGTCGGCGTAGACCGGTGAGAACAGAGCAAACCCCAGCTGGTTGGCGGTCACGATGTCGAGGCGTGCGTTGAGGACGAGGGCGGGCGTGCCGATCATGGAGTCGAGGACGCGTTGCACCGTGGACCGGACCCGCTCAGGGGTTGACCGACGGACTGTGCGGGCGGTGCCGGCGGCGCGGATCAGATCGACGAGATGTGTGCGCTCCGCCTCGTCCAGCTGCAGTGCGCGAGCGATGCCGTCGATGACGCTGTCGGAGATGCCGGTGGCGTTGCCGCGCTCGAGCTTGGTGTAGTACTGGCTTGAGATACCGGCCAGGAGGGCGACCTCGTCGCGGCGCAGGCCCGAGACCCGTCGACGCTCTCCGCCATAGGCGGGGAGCCCGGCCTGCTCGGGGCTGATCCGGGCCCGTCTCGTGGTCAGAAATGTCTGGATCTCCCCGCGTACGCCGCTGCGGGCCTCGCTCGGGATGCCGTCACTGGTGTCACGATCGCTGCTGCCACCTGCCATGCCGTCCACCCTACGAGCGGTTGGATGCGGCTGAGGGTCCTTGTCAGTAGCCCCATCATCAGGGGCTCCCACCAACCCGAACGCGGTGGTTGGGTAGTCAGAGCCCGGCCGAATGTGGCCGCCGCCACGCGAAGATCAACTGAGATCAGGTATGACACCGGTCAGGTTGCCCCTGGTCACCGGCGCCAGCTCGGGCATCGGGCGGGCCGCCGCGCAGGCGTTCGCCGAGGCGGGCGCCGCTGTCGTGCTCGCTGACATCAACACCGACGCCCTTGACACCGCGACCGCTGGGCTGACCGCCGCGGGCCGCCAGGCGATCGGGGTCACCTGCGACGTGGGCGGAGGAGGCGCAGGCCGCCGCCATGGTCGAGCACACCGTCGCTACCTATGGTCGGTTGGACATGGCGTTCAAGAACGCCGGCATCGTCGGCTTCACCGGCGACCTCGCAGAGGCCAGCCCGACGAGGTCGCCGCGGCAGCACTGTGGCTGTGGAGCCCGGCCGCCAGCCTCGTGCTCGGCGTGGCCCTCCCAGTCGACGGCGGCTTCACGGCGCACTTAGTTCAGCCTGGCCCTGTTCGATGTTGCCAGGGACGAATTGAAGGAGTTGACGGCATGAAGATCGGTATCGCGATGTTCCCCACCGTCGATGCCCCGGCACCAGGTCGGCTCGCTCAGATGATCGACGATCGGGGCTTGGAGTCCTTGTGGTTCGCCGAGTACTCGCATCTGCCAGTCGGACCGGTTTGCACGGTTGCAGGACTGCACCGACAAACCACTCGAGCTCACCGCCAGCGGTCCCGATCCTGATCGCCGAACGCTCAGGCGTCTGCGGGACCGCGGCGCACATCGGGCGCTCGTGTGGCTCCCGCAGGACGCCGCTGGCGCGATCAGCGTCAGCGACACCGAACGATTCCTCGACGACCTCGTGGCCAACACCACTCACTGAGTGAGGCTGAGGCGATACCGATCACGCTCTCGCGGACGGGCTCGTGGTGGTAGGGGTCTCTGTCAGTAGCCCCATCATCAGGGGCTCCCACAGGCGGCCGACGCGTGGTTCTGTAGCAGTGCACCGCCGATAAGGCGGTGCCTAGGACGACCTGTGGATCAAGGAAAAGGAGTGCAGCAGCATGACTGACGAGAATGTCTGGTTCGTCACCGGAGCCGGCCGCGGCATGGGTGTCGACATTGCCAAGGCAGCCCTGGCTGCCGGTCACGCCGTCGTCGCTACCGGACGCAACCCCGAGAAGGTCGCCTCCGTGCTCGGCGCGCACGACGACCTCATCGTCGTAGCTCTTGACGTTACCGACCCCGCGAGCGCCGAGGCCGCTGTGCAGGCGGGCGTGGACCGGTTCGGCCGGATCGATGTGTTGGTCAACAACGCGGGCAATTTCAACGCCGGGTTCTTCGAGGAGCTCGCCTCTGAGGAGTTCCGCGCGCAGATTGAGACCACCCTGTTCGGTCCGGTCAACGTCACCCGCGCGACCCTTCCAGTCATGCGCGGCCAGCGCTCCGGGCTTGTCGTCACGATCTCCTCGACCGCCGGCATTGTGGGCGGAGAGTTCCTGACCGCGTACGCTGCCTCGAAGTTCGGGGTGGAGGGCTGGATGGAGTCGCTGGCCCCGGAGGTTGCGCCGTTCGGGATCCGAACGATGCTTGTCGAGCCCGGCTTCTTCCGCACCGAGCTGCTATCGCCGGAGTCGACGAGGTACGCCGAGTCCTCGATCGCCGACTACGCCGAGCGCACCGAGCAGACCGTAACCGCCTGGAAGAGCATGAACGGCCAGCAGGGCGGCGACCCCGCCAAACTCGCCGACGCCCTGGTCCGCCTCGCCAGCCAGGACGAGCCGCCGCTGCGCTTCCCGGCTGGCGCCGACGCGGTCACCACGTTCGAGAACAGGGCCAGGCTACTCCTTGAGCAAGCCGACGCGAACCGCGAGCTGTCCAGCAACCTCGCCCACGACAACGCCTGACTCGCGGGCGAATGAAGGACGGCAGAGAAGCGTGGAATACATACGACAGGGGTCACGCATGGCCTCACAAGTCGGGACGGATCAGGCGACCATTCGTTCGTCTCCAACCACCCGAAGTACAACGCGCTCTAGCGGGTTATCGAGCCGGAGGTCGTGTGACATTTCCGCCGATGCGACCGAACGCAAGGTATGCGATAGGCCCGACAGGCTGAACGACGCAACCCAGAACCCATAAAGGCTTGGGGCCGCGCACCTGCGCGCGCGGACGCCGGGCTAAGTCCGCCAGCGCCACACTGGTCAATACCACCTCAATGGCCGAAGCGACGATGATGGCCGCTTGCTGACCGCTGCTGAAGTCGCTCCACCGCTTCTTGGTCCCCATGATTGCCACGCTACTGCCAAGCTGGTGTAGCGATCCCGAGGGCCGCCTCGGTCCCGGCGAGTCCCCAACACACGACCGCGAGCTCACCGGGCAGAAGTGGCATGAGAAGAATGGGGCGAAGCGCTGCACCGTAGCCATCTTGAAGCCCAGCCGCAGCCCGACCTCACCAAAATTCAGCGCTAGGCATCGGGCGCACTCCTTAGAGACCTCAAGACCGGTACTGAAGGGGCCCGTCGGGCTCAGTCCCTCCCCTTTTGAGAGCGTTTCTCTTGCGTTTTCCTTCCATTAATCATTCGTTCCAATTGATTTTGCATTTTATTCATCTTATATAGTGCTAGACAATTGGTCGTCTGTCGCTATGCAATTGATTCATGATTAGTGAGCCCACCTCAATTATCGCCGCATTCGCCATTGGTTGGTTGTGCCATGCGATATTGCTACGGTTCGGCGAGCCTGTCCGGCAGCAGCGGCATCGCCGACCTGCCAATAGCCGACAAGTGCAGCTAAGGCGTCCCTGCTTTGCCCACAGTCAGCCCATGGGTTGGGCCAGCCTGAGCAGCAGTTACTACCGAGACCCGAGAGGTGCAGCTGTTGCGGGCCAAGCTGGCAGCAGCGTCCGAGGTATGTGAGGTGGCAGGGCGAGGGCAGCAGTTGGAGTCAGTGCTGGCCGAGCTGGATGGTGGGAAGCCGTGAGTAAGCAGCAAGTGTTGGGACCGGCTGAGCGCGTCAAAGCCCGGGCCATGCAAGCCACGGCATGCGAGATCGAAGGTCAGCGAAGGGCAATCAAGTCTCGAAACGCTAGACAGCGTGCAGATCATGATCGGAAAAGGCTGTAGCAAGTCATTGCAGAGCAGGATCACACTGGGAAAGACTAGGGCGGCGAAATGAGCAAACACGGATCCGGACGTCTGTTCATTCGGGTGGTCTGCACCGACATGTACATCGATCGGCAGACTGGCATCAGGTGTGCACGGCACCAGCAATTCAGGCTCGGTCGGTTGCCGGTGTTCGTCGAGAAGGACCAGGACGGCAATGCCTTGCCGGGCACGGAGCATGTCGGATACCCCCAGGACGCGCACGTTAACCCCCGCATGCCAGCCCACCGTTGCCCAAAATGCGGGCGAGCGTTGCCAGGGGCTGCGCGATACTCCGATGAAGGCGGGGCGTGGAGCCGCATCATCCGGCACTGGCTGGACGCGGACCCCAAACGCTCCGTCCTTGTGGTGGACATCTCAGACCCGGCTTATGCCTGGTAGCGGGTCGCAGCAAAAAGAATGATGAGCGAGGCCCACCGGGGTCACCTCGATACGCCAAGCCGCCCCAGCATGCAATATGACACCAGCGGCCCACGCCGCGCTAGTTTCAGCCCTTGTGCCCAGGACACCTAGGCGCCCCTTCGCGAACCACGGTCGCACGGCCGGCCTGGTGCTGGCCGAGGGTCTTGCAGGACCCCTGCTGGGAGACGAGGACACCGTGGCCGGCACGCGAACAAGATCGCAGCCTGGCCACGGCCATCCTTGACGCTGCCGCGCATGCCGCCGCTCGCTCAGGCCGGGACCACAAACTACTGGCACACCAGCTTCGGCCCGACCAACGTCGTGGCCAACTTCGGGTTGTCGCCGCCAGCGCCGGCGGCGTCCAAACCCTGCGCGAAGGACTGATCGAGAGTGCGAATAGCGTTGCCAAACTGGCCCTGGGCATTGCTGACAACTGCCCTGACCGTCCTGTGCGAGTCCGTCGCCACCATGCCGATGATCATCTTCCCGCGCGTCAACGCCGCCCACGCAAGACGGCCAGCATGGAGCGACCATCTCGACCGCCTCCGCTCGGCCGGTGTCCAGCTCATCTGCGGCGAGGACGCATGGCCCCTCCGCCTCGCTCGCTGCGGTCCGTGTCCTCGGGAGACCCCCTGAGACCGGCACGGGCCCGCTACGTGATGCACCTCGCTAGCAGCCGTCACCGGCGATCGACAGCCTCTCGCGCGCCGGAGCGCCGCCGAACCGCGGGCAGCCGATAGCTTCCTTCTGTCGAGCAGCGGAGGCTGAGGCATGTATGCCCTGGCGTTTAAGGTAGAAGCGGCCTGCTGGCGACGGCAGCCAGTTCGCTTCGAGATCCAGGCCCGGACTCTCCTTCTGGATGTACAAAGTCAACGACCCGTCCTCGCCGAAGCGCAGGCCCGGAGTGCGGTCGCTGATCGAGTAACGCTCGATCGGTGCCGTGACCCGAACCGCTGCGATGCGCGAACGGAAGCCGTCGGAATCGCTGCGAGGGTGGGCGTGAGTCCCGCCCTCGCAGCGATTCTCTTGATTATCGTTGTGGACCCGGCGAAGCACTTATTGAGGCGTCGATGCGAAAAAAGGGATAAGGTCCAAGCGAGCATCTCGGGGGAGGATCACACATGTCTCGACTCTTGCGCGCGCGAGCGTGGTCCGTTCTGGCGTTGCTCGCCGGTATCACATCTGTCTGGGCGGGCGATGTGCTATGGCTGCGACTCGCCTGCGCTGCTGGACTGGTTATCGGGATCGCGCAGCAGCTGGCGCTGCTCGCGCTCAGCATCCGCAAGCGCATGTTGGGGACCTTCTGGGTTCGGTTGAGCGCGGCCACCCTGCTGTGCGCTGGAGTTGCCTGCTGGTATCTGGCGAACTCCCCGCGGTTGCCGTTCCTAGTCGTTGCTGGCTTGCTTGTGGTGCTTGCTGGGCTGTGGTGGTTTTGCAACGCCCTAACAGACGCTGATGTCGTGCAACTACAGGTCCGGAATCTGCCAGGAGCTCCCGAAAAGCCGGTTGACCCTCCGCGCTGGCCGTATGGGTGGGCCGGGGCCGTGATTTGCGGGTTTCTTGTACTCGGCTTTGTCGCTGCCACGCTCTCGCTGCCAGCGCCGGTGTTCCCAGTGCTTGCAGTGTTAGCCGTAGCAATGTTGGCCGTGATTGGGGTGCCGCTTGCACGCTTCACCCGGTACAAGCAGGAGGTGCTCGACAAGCTTCGGGCATACCGTCCGGTCCTGACGATGCCTTATAACGGGCATGCCGGATTCCACATCGGTTTGTGGTCACCGTATCTGGAGAGAACCGGGCAGCGCTTTACCGTCGTGACGACCGACGCACTCGCATTCCAGCGCGTGGCCGAGAGGTACACGATGCCCGTGATCTACGCGCCGAGGGGGGATCTTCGGGCAATCCGAGCGATGTTGCCAAAGACAGTCCGTGCCGCGCTCTACGTCTACAGCCGCGACAACGCCGATTTCAGGAAGGTCCGGCGTATCACTCATGTCTGGCTCCACCACGGGGACAGCGATAAAGAGGCTTGTTTCCGGCAAAAGTCAGCGGCCTACGACGTCCTCGTTGTGGCTGGTCGGGCAGCGATCGAGCGCTACGCCGCACACGGGGTCCACATCCCGTCGGAGAAGTTCAAGATTCTTGGTCGTCCCCAAATCGAGAACATCGAAACAGCGACGGCCTCAATCTCAACCATCGACAATCCGGTCGTGCTCTACGCACCGACCTGGTACGCCGCCGATTACAAGAACAACCACTCCTCTCTTCCTATTGGCACAGCTATCGTCTCCGCCTTACTCGCACGCAATGCGACAGTGATCTTCAGGCCGCACCCGGCCAACCGCAAGCTGCCGGAGGCCGCCGCCGCGATTACGGCAATTCACGAGCTCCTCCAAGCCGATGCCGAGGCCACATCACGGCCGCATCGCTGGGGCGCGGCGGCATCCGACCCGACGTTTGCTGAGCTAACCAACGCTGCGGACGCCATGGTGGCCGATGTCTCGGGGGTCGTCACGGACTTCATGCAGTCGCTCAAGCCATTCGCGATGGTTTCCACGGGCGACAAGACAGATACCTTCCGAGCCCGATTCCCCTCCAGCCGCTCTGCTTACGTCATCGAGTGGGACCTGTCGACCCTCGACGATGCGCTCGACGCCATGCTGGGCGAGGATCCGCTCGCACCCATTCGAGTCAAACGTCGCGAGTACTACCTCGGTGGCTATGAAAACGGAGAATCGGCTCGCGCCTTTGTCAGGTACCTGCAATCGCTGATCGCGGATCCGACGCCTATGAAAGCTGTGCTGGCAAAGCCGCCAGTTCGCGCACGAACCACGCAAAAGCGTCTGCAGCCTACTGGCCAGTAAGCCTCCGAGGACGTATTTCGCCGGAGGTCCGTTGGGCAGGCAGAGCGCGCTCGGAAGCTGGCTACCGGCTTGGGAGCGATCGCGGTAGCCCGAACCATGGGAGCACGCTGTTGTCGAAGCGGGTCATGCCGGAGATCCGGTCGCCGGTGAGAGTGAGGACGAGGAGGCCGGTCCCGTGGCTGATGCCGGTAGGGCCGCGCAGGTAGGCCCCGAACGCCGGCTGACCGTTGGCTCGCGTCGGGACGAGGTCAAACCTTCGGCCCGAGCCGAAGATGCTGGCGCACAGGCGGGCCACGACGTCGCGGCCTTGGTATTCGAGGGGAATCGGTGGCATGGAGCTGAAGACATCGTCTGTCAGCAGGGCCACCAGCGCATCGAGATCGGCGGACTCGTACGCGCGGACGAACTTCGCCACGATCGCATCCTCGGAGCGTGAGTCCGGAGCGGGAGGCGGCCCGTACTCTGCGATCGGCGACCGTCGGCGCTGCAGGCTGGCGCGCGCACGTTTGAGGGCGCTGTTGACCGATTCGACGGTCGAGTCCAGCATGTCAGCGACCTCGTTCGCGCGGAATCCGAGCACGTCGCGCAAGATGACGACGGCGAGCTGGCGAGGTGGCAGGACCTGAAGAGCGGTCACGAAGGCCAAGGAGATGGCTTCGCTCTGCTCGTAGCGGGCCTCGGGGCCGAGCGGCACGTCGATCGCCCCCTCGAGGAGGGCGTCGGGAAATGGCTCGAGCCACACGACTTCGCCGAGCCGGGTCGGCTCGGGCGGGTTAACTTCGGGCACGTCCCACTCCTTGGCGGGGCATCGGCTGGCTGAGCGAAGCGCGTTGAGGCACCGGTTCGTGGCGATCCGGTAGAGCCAGGTGCGGATCGACGCACGGCCCTCGAACCCTCCCAGGCCCTGCCAGGCGGCCACCAGCGTGTCCTGGAGGGTATCCTCGGCGTCCTGGAAGGATCCAAGCATCCGATAGCAGTGCACCTGTAGCTCTCGGCGGTGCGGCTCGGTCAGCGCTCGGAACGCCTCGCCGTCCCCAGCCCGCGCCCTTGAGATCAGGTCGGCTGTCACCAGCTCCACCTCTTCTTAAGCTGCTTGCGCATCGCGCTCTTGAATCCGCCGGCGTCGTCGCTCGCCGACGAAAAGCATGTCGGCTCGGTCCTCCTCCGCGCGGCGGCGCGCGATTGCCGACGCTCGCAGCTCTACCCGCACCTTGTCGCACTTCCATCCTGTATAGACACCGGCCGATTGGCGAACTGGGCGGTTGGCGGGCGCCCACCTTGCCGACATCGCGGTGTCTACATCATTGACGGCTCGAACGAGGTGTTCACTCATGAGGTGGGCGGGTGACCACCCGGCGCAAGAAGGAACCAGAGATGATGCTGAAGGACAAGGTTGCGGTGATCTACGGAGCCGGAGGCGCGATCGGCAGCGCTGTCGTACGCGCCTTTGCGTCTGAGGGAGCCAATCTTTTTCTCACCGGCCGCTATCTGGCATCCGTCGAAGCGGTCGCCAAGGACGTCATTTCCGCTGGCGGATCCGCCGACGCGGCGCAGGTCAACGCTCTCGATGAACAGGCCGTGGACAAGCATCTACAGTCCGTGACCGATAAGGCGGGACGCGTCGATATCTCGTTCAACGCAGTCGGCATCCCGGATACGAGGATTCTGGGTGTGCCTCTGGTCGAGCTGGATGTCGAGCAGTTCTCCCTGCCGATCGCGACCTACACGAGATCGTACTTTCTGACCGCGCGCCTGGCCGCAAGGCACATGATTCGGAATAAATCGGGAGTGATCATGAGAGTCACCGCACTCCACTCCCGGACGGGCATCCCATTGGTGGGAGGCTACGGTCCGGCGATGGCCGCCATGGAGGCACTTACTCGAGAGTTATCCGCCGAGCTCGCACCTCAGGGCATTCGCGTGGTCGGTCTACGACCACAGGCCATGCCGGAGACAGACACGATCAAGGAAGCCTTCGAGCCTCGAGCCCAGGCATTGGGAATGACTTGGGAACAATGGCAAGAGTTGCTCGCCAGCAGGACCCACGCACGACGGCTTATGACGCTCCAGGAGATGGCTCACGTGGCGGTCTTCATGGCTTCCGACAAGGCGAGCGGGATGACCGGAACTACCGTCAATTTGACCCTGGGCAGCCTGGACGACTAGCGGCTAAGCGACCGAGGCTCTGCTAAAGCGAGCGCGCTGTAGCCCGGGGCCGGACCTGTCGGTCAGCGAAGGCGGCCAGGCTCTTCGCCCTCCGGCACGTCGTTCAGCGTTGGCGTCGCGACGATCTCTTCCTCTGCCTCCTTAACTTCCTCCGCCTCTTCCATAATCGGATCGGGTTCCGGCTGCTCGGGACGCTCAATCCCGTGCTGCCGGCGGGCCACCCGTACCCCCTGGGCGACGCCGTGCCACAGGTGGTCCTCGCCCAACCGGGCGCGAAACCCCGTACGCGCGAGGACCGTCCGGACCGGCCACCGTACTCGCACGAGGTACAGGTCGACATTGCGCTCGGCAAGCTGATCGCGCAGCTCGGACAGCATGTCTGCGCTGGTCGTTTCGAGCTGGTCGGTCGACTCCAGGTCAAGAATCAACGCCTTGGTATCCGGTGCCGCATCGACCGCCTGGAGGATCGCCTCCTGCACTTCAGCGGCGTTGACCCAAAACAGCGAGACGTCGACCCGGAGCACCAAGATGCCCGGGATCGTGGTGCGGTCCGGATGCTGGCGTACGCCGCCCCAGGCCGCCTTCTCGCCCGGGATCTTGCCCAGAACCTCCACGTCCACCCGACTCGACCGGTACACCAGGCCGAGAAGGGACTGCCCTATTGCAATCACCAGGCCGAGCATGGGTCCGGCAATAAGCACGCCGACGGCGGCCACCAGGGCAGCGATGCCGTCGTTCTTGCGCACCTTCATGTAGCGGCGGATCGCGCCCAGGTCCAGGAGCCCCCACACGGCGTTGATCACGATAGCGCTGAGGACGGCCTTTGGCAGGGCCGACAGTGCCGGCGCAACGAGGACGATCGCGATGATCGCGATGGCCGCGGCCGAGAGGCCGCTGACCTGCGACGTGCCGCCGGCCCGATCCACGGCGGCAGTCTTGGACAGGCTTCCGGCCACTCCCAGGCCGCCGAACAGGCTCGAGCCGATATTGGCGCCGCCGGCGGCGATGAGCTCCTGGTCGGTGTCCAGCCGATAGCCACCTTTGGTGGCATACAGTCGTCCGGCACTCAACCCCTCGGCAAGACCGACGACCGCGATGGCGGCCCCGGCGAGAGCGACGTCGACCAGCTGAGTCGGCGGCACGACCGGGACGCTTGGCGTGGGCAACCCTTTCGGCACTTGACCGACGACGGCCACGCCGTGAGCGGCGAGCTCCAGCCAGTGCGATGCCGTGAGCCCCAGGATGAGGACGACCAGCGCCCACGGCACCCGCGGCAATAGGCGAGACCCGATGAACAGCACGGCCAGTGCACTGAGACCCACCGCGGCTGTCAGCAAGTCGATCTGGTCGATATTGAGTGCGAGCACCGATATTCGGTGCAGGACGTCGCCTGGCGTGACTTGGATGCCGAGAAGATTGGGCAGCTCACCGATGACCACGAGAATGGTGAGGCCGAAGACGAAACCAGTGACGATGGGCTTGGACAGGAACTCCGCGACCCAGCCCACGCGGAGGAACCCGGCAAGAACCAGGACGACGCCCGCCGCTAGTGCGATGGCTGACGTGTAAGTCACTGCCTGGGCAAGATTGGCCGGATGCAGGCTGGCGACAAGCGTCGCGGATAAGACCGAGACGGTGGACACGGGTCCGACAATCAGCTGCGGCGAGCTGCCGAGCGCTGCATAAGCCAGGAGGGCGATGGGGATGGCGTACAGCCCTACCTGAACAGGCACCCCAGCGATGGACGCGTACCCGAGGGACTGGGGTACCGCGAGGGCGGCGACGACCACGCCGGCCACGATGTCGTGGCGCAGACGTGCCCGGTCATACAGGGGGAGCCAGGTCAGGATAGGGAGGCGGCGATGCAGTCCCCGGCGAATCCCGTGCCCGACCGACGAGGTCATCGGACCGGGCCCATGCCCTCGAAGTGGACGCGCAAGGCGAGCGTTTCGGGGAGCATCTGCTGGGGTGAGATCTCTGCCATGACGTCGTCTGCGGTGATCGTCTGCCTCATCAGGTACGCGATCCCCACTCCTGGCACGAACAATACTGAACCGCGCTAACAAGGCAGGATAGCGTCGGGCCGGTGAAGTCGCGGCGGGATGCGGGGCTCACTGCGCTGTTCCTCGGGTTCTTCGCGGCCGCCTGGTTCGGCTGGGCGCAGGCGGAGTCAACGCGGAGGTGGCTGCTGGTCGGCAGCATCGTCTCCCTCGTGATAGCGGCCCTCGGCGCCGTTGTCGGCTTCCGGCGACCGCGTGACGAGTCAGCGTTGCACGACCGCGCGAAGTATCGACGTTACGGAATCATCGTGGGCATTGAGTTCGCGTTTGCTGGCATCGGCGCGGCCATTCTCGGGATCTCCGGCGCGGCCGCCGTACATCCCGATCTGGGTCTGCTTGGTGGTGGGCGTCCACTTCTTCCCGCTCGCTCCGGTTCTCGATGATCCAGGACTGCGCCCGCTCGGGGCGGCAATGATCGCGGTCAGCGTCGCCGCACTCGTCGTCACACTGACTAAGGGCGTTCCACCCAGCACCATCACTGGTATCAGCGCCGGACTACTCCTGCTTGGGTACGCGGTCATGGCGCTCGTCCGGGCGGTGCGGACCTAGCTCGACCCATCAGTCGGCGTATGTGACTTCTCTGGCTTACGAGCGGTGATCTTGCCCAGCCAACTGAGGTTCGTACCTTTACTCCTGGCGTCCGTGAATCCGGATGCACTGACGAGCTGGAACGCTTTGTCGAGCATGTCCACTCCGGAATGCCGAAGCCATCTCGGGCCCACATGGCGACGCCTTTGTCCCTTGTGGAACTCGGCGATCAGGAGTCGTCCATTGGGCTTGAGCACCCGGTACATCGCTTCGACAGCGGTGTGTTGCTGGTCCTCAGCCACGTGGTGCAGAGCGAGGGTGCACGCGACCGCGTCGAAGGTGGCGTCCGCGAACGGGAGGTCTTGCGCGCGCGCGACCTGGAACGTTGCCGGTACTCCGCGCCTGCGCGCCCGGCTGCTGGCGCGATTGATCATCTCAACTGCCGCATCAATGCCGTCGACCGAGCCGGTGGGTGCCACCCGTTCGGCGAAGACGATCGCAAGGCGACCAGGGCCGCAGCCCACGTCCAGGACCCGATCGCCGGGCTGGAGCTGAAGATCGTCGGCCAGCGTGGCGCGGAGGCGCTTCCCGCGTCGGCCGAGCATCCCCGTCCCGAAGTCGTAGATACGCGCCCAGCGGATGAGCCGGTCGTGGCTGTGGTGATGGGTATGGGCGGAGGCGTGGGCCATTGGCACAGTCTGCCCGGAGTTGCCGGCTTTAGCCTCTGCTGGCCAAGCTTCGTTGGCACCCGTCAGAACGATCACGCTGTTTGCATGGCGTTCGCCGCCCCGGATTGGACATGATCAACTCAACATTTTTTGGGCTGAAAACTCAGCCGGTGAGGTCCCGCCGCGTTGACCCGGGCGAAGCCGGTCCTCGAGTGCCCGCTCGAAGGCGTCACGAGCCCTAGACGCGTCGCCGGCCCGCAGCGCGGCCCTGCCTTCCTCGATCATCAAGTTGATGATGGGACGCTGCTACGGGGCCTGGAGATCGACATCGAATGGCTGGTTGTCGATCACCGGCTAGCGTAGGTCCGTGCGGTTGGCTACCTGGAACGTGAACTCGATCAAGCAGCGCGTACCGCGGCTGCTGCCGTGGCTGGACCAGCGGCAGCCTGACGCGGTGTGCCTGCAGGAGACCAAGCTCGCCGACGAGGCATTCACTGGGCTGCTGGGAGAGCAGCTGACAAGCCGTGGCTACGAATACGCCCTGCACGGTGAGGTGCAATGGAATGGCGTGGCGATCCTGTCGAAGGTCGGCCTGGGCGACGTCATGACGGGTTTTGCCGGTGCGCCCGGCTTTCCGCATCCGGAGGCACGCGCGGTGTCGGCTACATGCCGCGGCATCCGGGTGCACTCGGTATATGTGCCGAACGGGCGAGTCCCTGATTCGGACCATTACCGGTACAAGCTGGACTGGCTGGCCGCCCTCGCCGAGTACGTCGGTGGTAGTCAAGGGGAGGCCGTCGTGTGTGGCGACATGAACATCGCGCCGGCCGATGAGGATGTGTTCGACCCCGAGGCCTATGTTGGCCAGACCCACGTGACCGCGCCGGAGCGGGAGGCGTTGGCGCGGCTGCAGGCGCTTGGCCTGCGGGACGTTGTCAGAGATCGCTGGCCGGGCAAGCGAGTGTTTACCTACTGGGACTACCGCGCTGGCATGTTCCACCAGGACTTGGGCATGCGGATCGACCTGGTGCTGGCCACCGCGCCGGTCGCTGAACGCGTGCGTGCAGCGTGGGTAGACCGGCACGCCCGCAAAGGCTCCGGGCCGAGCGACCACGCCCCGGTGATCGTGGACCTTGACGAGGCTCCCGACGGCGATATCGGCCCGGTGGTCCCGCCGCCCTCCGCGCCGGCCACTCGGCGGGTGAGATTGCCGCAGAGCCGTGGACGCTGAGGTCAAACCGCACCCCGACCTCCCGTAAACCAGAGTTTGAAGGCGAAACACTTCGTTCTCGCGGGCCCTAGCGTTAGTGAGGTGGACATGGCAGCGGCTGGCCTCACATTCCACCCGTACGGCATTACGCACTGGGTCGTGCTAATGGCGACCGTCGTGGGATCCGTGCTGCTGGCACGGCTCGGCCACCGCCATCGCGATACACCGGCCGGGGAGACATTTTCGCGGATCTTTGCCATTGTTCAGCTGACGGTGACGCTCGGCTTCATGATCATCTGGCTGGTTCCAGCACTTTTCGACCTGCAACAGTCGCTCCCGCTGCACCTGTCTGACATCCTCCGGCTTGTGACGGCCTACGCCCTGTGGAGCCGGAGGCCGTGGGCGTCTGCCCTCACCTACTACTGGGGTCTGACCTTCAATTCCCAGGCGATGCTCACCCCGGACCTGCATCTAAACGTGGCACCGGTCCTGGAGTTCGCCTCGTACTGGTTGCAGCACGTGCTAGTGATGTGGGCCGCGGTCTACCTGACCTGGGGTCTCGGACTGCACCCGACATGGCGGAGCTACCGACTGGCGCTGGGGGTTACCGTCGGGTGGGCCGCGATAGTTTTTGCCATCAACCGTGCGCTCGGGACCAACTACGGCTATCTGAACGCCAAGCCGGTTGGCGCCACCTTGCTGGACCTGATGGGCGAGTGGCCTTGGTATCTCGTTGTGGTCTTAGCTTTGCTGGCTGCCTTCTGGGCGCTGATCACATGGCCTTGGACATCCCGTGCGCGAGCGCGGTGATCTGATGGTAAGGATTCAAGAAAGCTTGCCCGATCGACCAAATCGTTGAGCACTTTTCCGTATTGACGCAGACATCCTGCGGTCGTAACGTCCGGAGAGCAGAGCATTTTCAAATTCCCCAAGCATTGATCGGAGGCTCCGGCATGTTCGTTCAACTTATCCAGGGCAGGACGTCCAACCCGCAGGCATTGGATGCCGCCATTAATCAGTGGCTCACCGATCTTGCGCCAGGCGCGACTGGATGGCTTGGCAGCACGAGCGGGGTCACTGAAGATGGTCGGGCGATCGCGGTTGTGCGCTTCGAATCCGAGGAGGACGCCCGCCGCAATAGCAATCGGCCCGAGCAGGACCAGTGGTGGTCGGAGACCTCGAGGCTTTTCGACGGCGAACCCACGTTCCGTGACAGCACGGACGTCTCCGTTGATGTTCAGGGCGATCCCGACCAGGCGGGTTTCGTGCAGATCATGCAGGGCCGCAGCAACGATCCGGAACGAGCCCGGCAACTGATGGACCAGGACGCCGACAAGTGGAGCGCGTTCCGTCCCGATGTCGTCGGTAGCGTCGCCATAGGCCATGAGGGCGGCGCCTACACCATGGTCATGTACTTCACCTCCGAAGCCGAAGCACGCGAAGCCGAACGCAAGGAGCCGCCGCCGGAGTTGCAGGCGCAGATGGAAGAAATGAACAAACTCAGTGTTGGAGAGACTGAGTTCTTCGACCTCAAGAGGCCCGTGATCATCTCTCCTAAGTGATCAAGAACTTCGCGTGCACCAGCCTTGGAGCTTGATCAACTTTTTGCCCCGATAACATCAGCTGCATGATGACGGTGCGGCCGGTCGCTCTTAACACGGCGATCGCGTTGCTGTTCATCGTTGGCTCGGCACTATTCGTCCTAGGATCCGTGCCGGCATACGTCAACGCAGTGGGAGCGACCGCCGACGGCATCACCTATTTCGTTGGCTCGATCTTCTTCACGGCGGCATCGTTCGCTCAACTCTTGCAGGCGCAGAGTCCGGCGATGACGAACGTCGATGTGGATTCCCAGTACGCGCGGGCACCGGTACGGCGCTGGGCCCGGCTGCCGCATGATCGAAATTGGCTTGCTGCCATCACACAGTTTCCCGGCACGCTGTACTTCAACATCAGCACCCTTGCGGCGCTGATACGCAATGCCACGGTGAAACAGCAGGACCGGCACGTTTGGCGTCCTGACTTCTTCGGGTCCACGCTGTTCTTGATCGCGAGCGTCTTCGGCATTCTCGCGTTGGGGCGCTTCCTCAGCCTGCAGCTGCGCTCGTTGCCGTGGTGGATTGCCTGGTTGAACATGATCGGCTCCATCTTGTTCATGTTCTCCGCGTTGGCCAGCTACGTGCTTCCGACGACGGGCGAATACATCAACAGTTCCGTCTCTGTCGCCGGCACGCTATTCGGGGCGTCCTGCTTCCTGGTTGGAGCGATCTTGATGTTCCCGGCGTGGAGACAGGCGGTTCGAGCAAGACAACCCTCGCGCCCTGAAGACTCACAGCGTCGTGAGGTCCCTTGATCACTTACGCAAGCTGACAACCCGCCCGACGCTGAGCCAGCACAGCACCCCAGGTATCCATCCAGCTGGCGCCGACCGAAGGAGAAGCCTCATGACCACACCCTCAAACCCCATGCCTGACGCGGTGCTCTTCGGCAATCGTTTCGCCACCCAGGAGGTGCCGAGCCGCGAATTCCCGGACACCGGCATGAGTTCCGTGGATGCCATGCGGCTGGTGGCCGAAGATCTCGTACTCGAGGGCGATCCCGCCCGCAACCTTGCGACCTTCGTCACCACCTGGATGGAGCCCGAAGCACAACGGATCATCGCCGAGAACCTGCACCGCAACTTCATCGACCACGCCGAGTATCCGCGTACGGCCGAGATCGAGCAGCGCTGCATCCGAATGCTCGCAGACCTGTTCCACGCCCCGGGCGAGACGACCGGCGCACGTACCCAGGGCTCGTCTGAGGCGATCATGCTCGGCGGCCTCTCCCTCAAGTGGAATTGGCGCAAGCGGCGGGAGGCAGCAGGCGAATCGACGGCCAACCCGAACCTCGTGTTCGGCGGCGACGTGCATGTGGTGTGGGAGAAGTTCTGCCGTTACTTCGATGTCGAGCCACGGATTGTGCCGCTCGCGCCGGGCAAGTACACGATCGGCCCGGATGACGTTCAGCCTCACATCGACGAGAACACCATCGGTGTGGCCGCCGTCCTCGGAACGACATTCACCGGACACAAGGACGACGTCGTCGGCATCAACAACCTGCTGCTTCACATCAAGAAGGAGCGCGGACTTGACATCCCACTGCACGTAGATGGCGCGAGCGGCGGCTTCGTCTGGCCATTCCTCTACCCGCATTCGGAATGGGACTTCCGCCTCGAGCAGGTACATTCCATCAACGTCTCGGGCCACAAGTTCGGGCTGGTCTACCCAGGTATCGGCTGGCTGATCTTTCGCGAGAAGTCTGACCTCGCTCGAGACCTGGTGTTTGAAGAGAACTACCTCGGCAAGACCGACGCCACCTTCACACTGAACTTCTCCACCGGCTCATCGATGGTCCTGGCGCAGTATTACAACTTCGTCCGGTACGGCCGCGCCGGCTACGCCTACATCATGAAAAACATGCAGGAGAACGCGAGAGTGCTCGCTGAGAAGCTGGAATCGATGGGCCGCTTTGAGTTGATTGGCGCTGACGAGGAGCAGCTCCCTCTTGTTGCCTTCCGGCTCAAAGGAGACAACGACTTCGACGAGTTCGATGTCGCCTGGCAGCTGTCGGCCGAGCGCGGCTGGATGGTGCCGGCGTACACGCTTCCGCCCAACGCTCAGGACATCACGATCATGCGCGCTCTCGTCAAGGAGACCCTGAGTCGTGAGCACGTCGACACGCTGGCACGAGACATCGAGGAGGCCTGCGACACACTCGAGAAGAAGGGACATGCCCACGAGTCAGAACGCAAGAGGATCGTGACTGGCCCCGGCCACTGAGAGCCGGGCAGGACCCCGATGACCGAGCCGATCTGTGAGGTGATCATTACTGCTGACAGCGACGACTGGCTGATCAACTTCACCCGATCGCTGATCGAGGACCGGCTCGTCGCGTGCGCACAGCACATCGCGCCGATCAGATCCATCTATCGCTGGGACGCTACGATCCACGATGACCGCGAGATGCGGGTAGCGCTGCACACCCGCATCAGCCTCGTGCAGGAAGTCATCGACCGCACCCGGAAGGCACACCCATACGACGTGGCCTGCATCCTGGCCATCCCGGTTCAGACCGGGAATCCTGACTACGTCCAGTGGGTCATCAGCGAGACCACCGAGCCGGACGGTGATCATGCGGCCTGACGATTCCTCTTGATGCTTGCCAGGACGAGTTGAGGCGAGAATGCTTTCCCCATGGCGAATAGGAAAAGCAAGCCGCAGGCGCGGGTCGGTGCGCCGACCTCCCGTATCCGATCGACCCCGATCGGAGACTATGGGTTTTTGAGCGATGGCGAGGTGTCCGCCCTCGTAGCGCCCAATGGTGCTATGGAATGGATGTGCGTTCCGCGCTTCGACTCGCCCAGCGTGTTCGGACGGATCCTTGGACGGAACGCCGGCGTGTTCCGCGTCGCCCCGGTTGATGTTGCCGTGCCCGCCGATGTCCGTTATCTGCCAGGCACCGTGATCCTGGAGACGAGCTGGGGGACTCCGACCGGATGGATCATTGTTCGGGACGCCCTCCTGATCGGTCCCTGGCACCATCCGACCGACCGTTCCAAGACCTACCGTCGGACCCCCAACGACTACGAGGCAGAGCACATCTTCCTGCGCACCATCCGCTGTGCCTCCGGTGAGGTGCAGACCATGGTCGACTGTGAGCCGGTGTTGGACTACGGTCGGGCTCACGTCCGCTGGGAATACACCGACAACAGCTACTACCAAGGTGTCTGCTCGGCGGAGGGTGTGGATCTCAAACTGACTCTGACCAGCGACCTGCGGCTGGGGTTCGAGGGCGGCCAAGCCAACGCCCGAACGCTGCTCAAAGAGGGCGACGTCCGCTATGTCGCGCTTTCCTGGGGTGGCGCTCTGCCGCCGATGGACTTCGCCGATGCCTACAAGCGCCAGGTCTGGACCGCGCATCACTGGCAGCACTGGCTGGCCCGCGGGCAGTTCCCTGATCACCCCTGGCGCGGTTATCTGCAGCGCAGCGCGTTGACTCTGAAGGGGCTGACCTACGCTCCGACCGGCGCGATTGCAGCCGCCGGCTCGACGTCACTTCCCGAGACTCCCGGTGGAAACCGCAACTACGACTACCGCTTTACCTGGATCCGGGACGCCACGTTCGCCCTATGGGGTCTGTACACGTTGGGTTTCGACTGGGAGGCAGTTGACTTCTTCGCCTTCATCGCCGATCTGGTGGAGGGTGAGGACGACATCCAGATCATGTACGGCATCGGGGGCGAGAAAGAGCTCAGTGAGCGCGAGCTCGACCACCTGCCGGGGTATGCCAACTCCAGTCCGGTCAGGGTCGGAAACGCCGCGTACGCGCAGAAGCAGCACGATGTCTGGGGTGCCCTCCTCGACTCGGTCTATCTTCATTTCAAGGCAGCCAACCGCCTGGACAACCGCATCTGGGAGATCTTGGACAAGCAGGTCAACGAGGCGTTGAAGTACTGGCGTGAGCCGGACGCAGGGATCTGGGAAGTGCGCGGTCAGTTGCAGCACTTCACCTCCTCCAAGATCATGTGCTGGGTCGCCGTCGACCGCGGCTCCAAGATCGCCCGGATGACGGGGGAGGACGGCAAGGCCGCGGAATGGGAGCTCGCGGCACAAGAGATCAAGGAAGACATCCTCGCCAACGGTGTTGACGAACGCGGCGTGCTAACCCAGTACTACGGCACCAAGGCCCTCGACGCGTCCTTGCTGCTGGCGCCGCTAGTGCGGTTCCTGCCTGCGGACCACCCTGTCATCCGGGCCACCGTGCTAGCGATTGCCGACGAGCTCACGGTGCACGATCTGGTGCTGCGCTACAAGGTCGAGGAAACCGACGACGGGTTCACCGGGGAGGAGGGCAGTTTTACGATCTGTTCCTTCTGGCTGGTGTCGGCGCTGTGCGAGATCGGTGAGTACGAGCGAGCCCGGAAGCTCTGTGCCAAGCTGCTGTCCTTCGCGGGGGCCCTTGATCTCTACGGCGAGGAGATCGACCCGCATACCAGTCAGCAACTTGGCAACTTCCCGCAGGCCTTCACCCACCTGGCGCTGATCAACGCCGTCATCCACGTGATCAAGCTCGAAGGGCGGCACCACGACCACGACCCCGGCACCTGGGCCGGCTCAATCGAGGAGGGACAGTAACAACTTGACGCAGACCGCGGCAGCGTGGGTGCCCGAGCACGCCGACATTGAGGAGCTCAAGCGAGCCGCAGAGGACTGTAGGGGTTGCGAGCTGTGGAAGCCCGCTACCCAAGTGGTCTTTTCAGCTGGGAATCCGCGGGCACCCCTGGCTCTCGTCGGAGAGCAACCCGGCGATGTCGAAGATCGCAAGGGCATTCCCTTTGTTGGTCCGGCCGGACGGCTGCTGCAAGATGCACTGGAGGAGGCTGGGGTGCCCAGGGAGAACATCTACGTCACGAATGCGGTCAAGCACTTTCGTTTCACCGAGCGGGGCAAGCGTCGAATTCACGCGACACCGCAGGTCACCCACATCAAGGCCTGCCGTCCATGGCTTGAGGCAGAGCTAACCCTGGTCGACCCCGCACTGATCGTGTGTTTGGGCGCTATCGCCGCCAAGTCGCTTCTCGGGACGACGTTTCGGGTAACCCAGCAGCGCGGTCAGGTGTTGGAACTCGACACCCCGATCGGCGTTCGGCGCGTGTTGGCAACTGTGCATCCGTCCGCAGTGTTACGGGCAGCCGGCGAAGACCGGAGCGAGGCGTTCGCTGGGCTCGTTGCCGACCTGCGTACCGCACGGACAGCAGTGGCCTAGATGCAGCGGGCGATTCGGTTCTGGTGATCGAACCATTTCCCTGACCTAGTCGTATAAACCGTATAGGCGGGCGTCCGGGCATCGTCCCCGGTGCCGCTCACCATTACCGTGAGGAGAGCCTGTGTTCGACAATCTCGGCAACCTTCCGCTCCATCCGCTGGTGGTCCATGCCGTCGTCGTCGGCATCCCGTTGGCTGCACTGCTGGCCTTCCTCTTCGCATTTCCCAAGACGCGGTCATGGGCGCGCTGGCCACTGGCCATAACCGTCATCGGCGCCACCGGCGCGACCTATGTCGCCAAGCAGAGCGGTCTGGCGCTGGAGGCAGCTCTCGGCATCAAGCCCCGAAACCCAGTGGGCGACCTGATCTTGAAGCATTCCCTGCTCGCCAGCCAGCTGTTCTGGATCATGATCGTTTTCTCGATCATCGGGTTGCTCAACGTGTTCGTCGTCTCTCGAGGTTCCGCTGGGAGTACAGACGGTGGAGGTTCCGCTGGGAGTACAGACGGTGGAGCTCGGCAGCCCGCCATCGTGCGCATTGTGCTACCGATCCTGTTGGTAGCAGCGGCGGTCGTTGCGTTGGTCTGGATCGTCCGCGTTGGAGACCTTGGAGCACATGCGGTATGGAATCCCACCGCACCGCCGATGATCCCGTTTTGATTTGAGGCACCGGGCCGAGACAGCGATGTGATCTAAAAATGTGACTGTTGTCACATCCATAACGGCTCGATAACAGTGGCGCACGGCGTCGGCCACTTCTAGTGTTCGCCGTGGGGACGGACTTCGAGCGGCAGCGGGGAACACAGCTTTCGACAAGTCTGGCCACCACACCCGGCCTAGAGGCGGCATCTGACCGCATCTGGGGAAGTCTGCATCGGGGGTGCCGCTCGGGGGCCACCGCCGATTCATGCTCTCCGAAAAGGAGCATTCGTGCGTGCTCAGCGCGTGGTCGCTGCGACCGCGGCCGTCGGTCTTGTCTCTGTCTGCTGCGCGGCAAGCATTTCGGCCGGCTCCGCCTCCACGTTGGGCCCGAGCAGCGGTGTCAAGGGGCTGCCTGGTTCGGACGTCAGCCAGACAACCATCACTAGGAGCCAGGACCGATCGAACACCCGCGAGAAGGCGGAGACCCGGCATACCAGCTTGAGGACGACCGGGCTGACCGAATCGACCAAACTCCGCACGCGCGAGGTCTTCAGCTCGAGCGAGAACCGGAATTCCCTCAAGTTGCGCGTGGGCACCTTCAATGTCCGCACTGCGCTTGCTCACGATCGCCGGAGCTGGCTGCAGCGCGCGCCTGATGTGGCACGTGAGATCGCGAGCCGTAGTCCTGGCGTCCTGGCAGTTCAGGAGCTCGGGCCGGGACGGGCGGATGGCTCCAAGGGAACCACGACAGGCCATCTGCGGCAGACGGTCAGCTTGGAGCGCTCGTTGAAGCACGTGGTCGGCGATGGCCGGTATCAGCTGGTTCGGACAACGTCATACTTCAAGCCGGGCACCAATCATGGAACCCAGGGCACCCGCATCCTCTATGACACCAGGAAGTTCAAGCTATTGAGCAACTGCCCGGAGAAGACCGGGAGGAAGAACTACAATCCCTCCTGCAGCATGAACCTGCCGCTCCTGAAGTCTGATAGCGGGTTGGGTCCCAGCGCCGCGTTTGCGAAGTTCGCCGACCGCAAGACCGGTATCCGCTTCTGGGTCGTGTCGGTGCATCTGGACGCTCGCCACAGCAGCACGCTCAGCAAGGAAAAGAGCTACAACGCACTACGCGGAAAGCAGGCCAGGGCCGCCTACCTCAAGGTCAACGGCCTGAGCAAGCCAGGCGAGAAGATCATTTACGCTGGCGACTTCAACTCCTGGAAGACGAACCGCGGTGGAGACGCGCCGCATGAGTATCTGGTGCACCAGGGCTTCCGCGACACCGTCGCCGCAGCCACCCGGATCAACATCAAGTACCCGACGGTGAATCACTTCAAGACCACGCTGCCAGCCAAGTCAGTCCGGCTGGACTACGTGATGATCAAGGGCATCAAGCGTGCGCTCAGGTACGAGAACGTTATGAAGCGTGTCGACTCCACGCGTCCGTCCGACCACAACTTGGTCGTCAGTGACGTCGTCTTGTAGAACGCTCCGCTAAGACCTCAGCTCCGCATCAGCCACTTGGTCTCCGCATCGTCTGCAGCTGACGCTGAGACCCAGTAGGTGATGCGGAGTTGGTGGAGTCGATGAATTGGGGGCATAGGTGACTGGATTATCCGTTGCCCAGCGCGGCCGGGCCCTCCTCGCGACGAATGTCGATGATATGGCCGGTCAGGTGAGAGAGCAACACATCCAGCGATTGCCGGGCAACCTGCTCTGAGGACAACAGAGTTCCCGGCGGCTCCTCGCCAAAGGCCTTGGTCCGCATGGGCGTACCAGTGCGCTCGGGGTTGACACAGTTGACCCGCACTCCCGAGGCGGCCCATTCGTCAGCGAGTGCCTGGGTGAGGTTCACGATCGCCGCCTTGGCTGAGGAGTACAGCGAATAGCCCGATCGTCCGCGGGTGTAGGAAGAGGAGGTGAAGAGCAGCAGTGAGCCGCAGGAGGCGGCGAGGTGCGGAAAGAACTCCTGAGCGACGAAGATCGGCGCCAGATAATTGACGTCGGTCGAGGAGTAGATCGTCTCCTCTGAGGTCTCGGCCAGCTCGCCGCGAACCAGGACGCCAGCGGTATTGACCACAAAATCGATGCGCCCCGTTTCGTCGAGCACCTGCTGGGCCACGCGGGCAACGTCGGCTCGCTTCTCGACGTGGGTGCCGGTGGTCGATCGTGAGAAGGTCTTGACGTCTGCCCCGTACTTGCGTGCGAGCTGGGCGATGTCACCGCCAATGCCGTATGAGCCGCCGAACACGACGACCGTCCGACCGTCAAGCCGGGCGTGGTACTGCTCATCGGTCAGCGGGGTGGGCCGGTCGGCAGAGGTCAGTTGGAACAGCTTGTCGGCGATGTAGACGTCGATTGGCTCGGTGACCTTCATGTTGCGTTCGTGTCCGGCCACGACTGCAATCGATACCTCGGGAAGGTAGCGGAGCACCACTGTGCAGTCATCGGTCGCAGTGAAGTTGGAATCCTTCGCAGCGTTCGCGTACGCGGCCCGGATCGTGGAAAGGCGGAAGGATTGAGGCGTCTGACCGCGCCGCAGCAGATGTCGGGGCAGCACGTCGGCGAGACTGTCCTGGTCTGGCTTGACCTGGATCACCGTGTCCGCAGACGGGATTGCGGTGTCGACAGCCTCGTGCGTCTGTAGCGCTTCCACGTTGGCCGCGATGATCGTCTGCGAGACGAGCGGACGCACCGCATCGTGCAGCAGAACGTTGCACTCCACATCACCGAGCGCGGCGAGCGCGGCCGCCGTTGTCTCG
Source organism: Propionibacteriaceae bacterium (assembly GCA_035535875.1). GTDB lineage: Bacteria > Actinomycetota > Actinomycetes > Propionibacteriales > Propionibacteriaceae > Microlunatus. Next base: position 11,728 of record DATLPF010000243.1, on the reverse strand, counting down.
TTGCGAGTCTCGGCACCTTCCAGAATCTGCGTGACCTTGGAGTACTCGCCCTTCTTGACAATGGCGCGCACCTCATCCAGGTGACCAGGCGCCATCATCACCACGATCTCGTCCACCAGCGGCGACTGCTGCATCGCGGCGATGGTGTGCTCGATGATCGGCTTGCCAGCAATCTTGATCAGCTGTTTGGGAATGTTCAAACCAATACGGGTGCCAGTGCCGCCCGCAAGGATCACGGCAACGTTGCGCAATCTGGTCACCGGCCGACCTTACCGTGTTTGATTGCTCCACTCGCTCCGCGCGGATCGCGCCTGGCAGCCGCCTACTTCGTCGTCACTTGGGGACGAAAAGCGTGTCCCCTCGTTCCATGTACATTGCTCGCTTCGCTCGCTGAGGCTGGCGCTTGTGGGCCGCTGCCTTCCTCACTGGCTCGCAGGCGAAAGGCATGCCTGCTCGCTCGCTCGTCCAGGACAGCGGCACGCCAGCCTGGCTCAGCACGGCGGCGCGGGATCCGTATTTCACTGCGGCCTACCGACGCTCGCAGAGCAAGCTTGTTGGTCTGCGTAGGGTCGCGATGCAGGCGGAAGCCTGAGATTGCCAGCGGTCGGAGTGGACTGAACGACCGAAACCGAGCCTTGTGAAAGAGTCAACCGCATGCTCAATGTGAGCGTCGTGATCCCGGTATACAACCCCGGGGAGTACTTCACGCCGTGCATTGAATCGCTGACCTCGCAGACCCTGCCCCAGGACGAATTCGAGATTATCTGTGTCGACGACGGCTCCACGGATGACACGCCAGCGCGCCTCGACGAGCTCGCAGCGATGTACCCCAACATTCGGGTGATTCATCAGCCGAACTCCGGCTGGCCCGGGCAGCCGCGCAATGTCGGCCTGGATGCCGCTCAGGGCGAATACGTGTTCTTCTGCGACCATGACGACTGGCTTGGTACCGAGGCCCTCGAGCGGCTGCACGCCTTCGCGACCAGTTGTGGATCCGACATCGTGATCCCCAAGATGGCTGGGCTTTCGAGGCCCGTGCCGCGCGCCATGTTCGACGAAACAGTCACGCGCGGCAGCCTTGGCGATTCTCCGATTATCAACAGCTTGACGCCACATAAGCTTTTCCGTCGCGAGTTCCTGAACGAACACCGTATTCGCTTTGCCGAAGGGCGCCGGCGACTTGAAGATCAGCTCTTCGTGGTCACGAGCTATCTCATGGCGAGAGTGGTCAGTATCTACGGGGACTACACCTGCTACTTCCTCATTCGGCGCGCCGACTCCGGCAACGCCGGCTATCACATCATCAACTGGCACGGCTACTTCAACAACCTGTCGGAAGCCATCGAGGTCGTTGTGGCACATACCGAACCCGGGGAGCTGAGGGACCGCATCTTTCGACGCTGGCTTCAAGTCGAGATTGTGCAACGCCTCAGCGGGAGCCGGAGACTGAGCCTCGCAGACGATGAGGCAGCCGAGCTTTTCAGCAACGCACACCGCATCGCGTCGCGCTATTTCAGCGAAGGCGCTGTCACGCTACTCCAGCCCATGCAACAACAAGTCGCCCGCGCGATCATTGCAGGGGACTCGGAGAAGGTACGTCATACGGCTGAAATGGCCGTGCCATGGAGTGTTTACCCGAGCGTCCTACAGGCCGCATGGGTTCGTGGCCGCCTTCAGATCAGCGGCACTGTCCAGCTATCCGATGTCACCCCTGCGGGCACGACCCCTGTCGGGGATTCCGGCGCCGGGGCTGAGCGCGACATCGGCGAAGAAGCAGATGCGATCTTTGCCGAAATGCCTGAGGAGCCGTTGGCGGAGAAGCGGTTTGCCACACTGCTGGATGAGCCTGCGCCCGAGGTGCTGTGGCTGGGCATGGCCGACTCGACGATGCGATTGGATTTGACTGAACGCAATACGGGCGAGACCTGGCCCGTGGCAGCCGCGATCCATCGCATGGGTCTTGCCGGATCCTTCTCGGCCGAGATCGATCCGAATACCCTCGCGGCGGGCGCCAGACTGGCGGATGGGCTGTGGGACCTCTACATCTATTTCGGCGTCCTTGGGGTGGGCATGCGCCGGCGCGTAAGACTGACGCCGGAGCGACGTCCTGGTCGTGTTCTTCCGGAGCCTGTCAAGAATGGGCCCCCGACAATGGCGGTCTACTTCACGCGGCAGGCCTCAGGACTGTGTCTTGATGTGGGTCTGGTGAAACACCCAAAGCTGCGTATCCAGCCGAAGCCAGTTGCGGTGCCAGCAAAGAAGCCATCGTTCGCCCGCCGGGTGCGTCGTAAGCTCCGGCGGCTCTCCGCTCGTAGGTCTGTCCAACGCAACGATCGATGAACGACCACAAAAGACCACTCACCGACCTTGCCCGCCGCTTCGCGCGTCGGCTCCCAGCCCCGATCCAGTCGCGACTGCGGCGGCTCGTGAGGTGGGCTGGGAGGGGGGCCTCTGCTGACCCGGCACCGGTACTGAGTGTGGTTGTCGTCGCAAGCAATGCCGAGTCCTACCTGAGCGAGTGTCTGGACAGCTTGCGATCGCAGACTTTGAAGAGGATCGAAGTGCTTATCGTCGACAACGGCTCGACAGATTGCACCGCGGCACTTGCGCACGAGGTAGCGGCCGAGGATCCCCGGTTTCAGGTTCTGCGGCATCCGCGACTCGGATTGACCGCATCACGCAATGCGGGGGCTCGGTCGGCGCGCGGTAGATTTCTGACTTTTGTGGACGCGACCGACACTGTGCCACGTGCCGCCTATACCACCTTGACTAACTCGCTACGTCAGACCAACTCGGACTTTGCCGCGGGGAGCGTACGCAGCGTCCTCCGAGGAAGGAGACGGCGGCCCTCCTGGGCCACAGTGACCCATGACCTCAACCGACCGGCCCAAACGCTCAGTGAATTCCCGCTCGCAATGCTCGACACCTGCGTTACCAACCGGGTCTTCCGGAGGGACTTCTGGGACCTCGCCGTCGGGGCTATTCCGGCTTCGGCTGATGGCGGGACATTCGCGATCGTCAGCGCCACTCTCCAAGCCAAGCAGTTCGATCTGCTCCAGGCAGTCAGCTGCGTACAGCGCGCTCGGCTCAATCCCGGAAAGCTGCTGGCGGATCCGCCTACGGTGACCGATCTCGAGTCGCGCCTCCACTGGCTCTGGGCAACCTGGCGGCTGGTCCGGGACTTTGCGGATCAAACGGTTGCCGGTGCCTGGCTCGGCGGCCTGATCGACGGCGACCTCGGTGACTTCGCTGCTGATGCTCACCGAGCCGACGCCTCGTACCGAAGCAAACTTCAAAAGGCCGCCGAAGACTGCCTTGCCGTGGTTGACGACACCGCGTGGCCCTACGTACGCGTCGACAGGAAACTAAGTCTCTGGCTAGTCGCGAACGGACGCTGGACCGAGCTTGAACAACTCCTTCAGCATGTCCGGCTTCATGGATCGATTCCCGAGACTGAGGTGCGGGACGGACGTCTGTACGCTGTGGTCGAGCAGCTGCCCGGCGCCGCCGGAGCTCCCGTGAACTGCCTGGAACTCAGCGACAGTCAGACTGCGCTCGCGGCCTGCATCGAACGCGTCGTCTGGCACAATGACCGACTCGAGGTCCATGGTTGGGGATTCATTCGTGGACTCGACCTGGCCAACGTTGTGCCGCAGCTGACTGCCTCGCTGATCGAACCCGTAACTGGCGTGTCCCACACGTGCGAGGTGAACCAGCTCCTCAGGGTCGCAGCCAACGAATGGTCAATGTTCCGCTTCCAGGACGTGGCACCTGGGGGCTTCGTCATCAGCATCGACACTCGGCGCATTGACCGCAATCCCGGCCGCTGGCAGCTCCGGCTCACGGTTCGGGCGCACGGCCTGGAGCGAACGGGCCCCATACAGGCCGTGGCACCAGGTGGCGTTGGTCACTTGATGTGGGGCCGCAACCTCCGCGGATTCGGTGACACGACCCGTGTCGTCCCGAAGCTCGATCCACAACGCGGCTTTGCCCTCCATGTCCGCCCCGAGCTTGTCCAGGCGGGACTGCTCACCACCGACGGTGCAGGCAAGGCAGCGGGTACGCTCCGGCTCGTCGATTCGGGGCTCGGCAGACTGGTATCAGTCGCGGCCGACAGCCCGTCCGGTCACATCGCAGGAGAGCTCACCAGAGCCGGCGCCGACGGCTCACAGCGGTTCGAGCTGAACCTCCCGGTGGAGGTAGGTGCAGCCTCTGGATGGGAGTTCCGTGCCGTCGACGCGAATGGCGGTAAGCATCGGGTCTCCTGGCCAGCCGAGGCCATGCACGGGCTTAAGGTAGGCGGCGGCGTGGGAGATGCGTGCTGGCAGCGATCCATCACCGGATACTGCAAGCTGATGACGGACTGGGTGGTCGCCGAAGCCGACAATGTGGCGGTAGGCGAGGACGAGCTAAGCATCGAGCTTCGGCTCATCGGGCTCAACCCTTCCGACTGTGAGGGCGCTCGCCTGTCGGGCCGGCTTGCCGAGGTGCAGGTGCGGCGCGTGGAACCGGCAGCCACTGGGGTACGACTGGTATTTCCTTTGTTCGGCAGCCGCTGGGGCGCACCGGAGCTTCCGCTGCCCACCGGTGACTACCGGGTCGTTTTGGCCGGGGCCGCGCGCGTGCTCTGCTCCGACCAGCTGGCCGTCCGACTACCAGATGAAGGCCTGACCATCAACCACCATTACCGGCTGGCGCGCAACCGCCCGACCGAGTTGGTGATAAGTCTGGCGGCGCCTCTGACCGATGAGGAGCGAAGCCGAGTCGCCCAGCAGCGGCTAGCCAGGTGGTACCAACAGTCCTCCTTCACCCCAAGCGAGAGCGTGCTCCTGCAGAGCTATCGGGGCGAGTTCGCCACGGACAGCCAGCTGGCAATTCATGCTGAGTTGCGTACCCGGCGACCCGAAGTGGGGCTGGTGTGGGGAGTCATGGACCGGTCCGTCGCCGTGCCAGAGGGTGGCCGCGCGCTGCTGATCGAAAGTCGCGAGTGGTACGCCGCGCTCGGCAGCAGCCGATACCTGTGCCGGAACATCGAATTTGAGCGCTACTTCCGAAAAAGGCCTTATCAGCGCTACCTGCAGACCTTCCACGGCTATCCCTTCAAGTCGATGGGCGCTTCCCTATGGCGGGCCCAGGGTCGGGCTGAGTCCGTTATCGCCAATGAGTGTGCCCGCCGCAGTAGTGTCTGGGACGCGATCGTGGTGCCCGAATCCTTCTGCGTCGACCTGTATCGGCGCGAGTACGGATTTGCCGGCACGGCATTGACCACCGGCTACCCGCGGAATGACACTTTGGTCGCCGCCGACACGGCCGCGGTCCGTTCCCGCGTGCTCGCGCAGCTTGGCATCGATGAGGACCGGATCGTGGTGTTGTACGCCCCGACCTGGCGAGACGCTGTGGCGACCAGCCCTTGGTCGGCGAAACTGTTCGATGGTCTGGACTTCGAATCGCTTGCCGAGCGGCTTGGCAAGCGCTATTCCGTTTTGCTGCGCGGGCACAATTACAACCTGCGGGAAGGACACTCGCACCTCACCGGGAAGGTCTGGGACGTGTCCGCCTATCCGGAAATCAACGACCTTTTGCTGGCAGCCGACGTGGCAGTGCTTGACTATTCTTCTATTCGCTTCGACTGGCTGATCACCGGCAAACCGGTGGTGTTCTTCGTGCCTGACCTGGAGGACTATCTGAGCTCGCGGAAGGTTTTGTTTGACTTCCAGCCGACAGCGCCCGGGCCACTGCTGGCTACCACCGACGAGGTAGTAGCAGCATTACTCGACTTGGGTACGGTCGTCTCCGAGTACGCTGCCGCCCGGGAATTGTTGAACAAGGAGTTCAACAGGCTTCACGACGGGCATGCGACGGAACGGGTCATCAATGCGTTTTTCTAGCTCATCGGCGGCCAAGCGGGTCGTTGATGTCGTCCTCGACTGTCTCATCGTCTTGCTGGCCTTTGTCGGGGCCCTGTTCGCCCTGGCTGGCTCGCCGTGGGCACCGCTATGGGTGCTGGGATCAGTCCTGGCGATTGCCGGGCAGCTCGTCCAAGCCGCGCTCGAGCGGGCAGAAGAGTGGAGCCCGCTAGGTCGGTCATTGGTTCTGCGCGGGACTGCTGTGGCGGCGACGGCACTATGCCTGGCGAGCTCCGCACCAGGTCGGCAGCAGGCTCTGGGTGGGGCGGTAGCCGCGGCGATCTTGGTCGGCTCCCTCGCAGTTGAGCCGATCGTCGCTCGGGCCACCCGCTTTAGGGTGCCGATTGCCGTGCGACTGGCGAACCTACCAACTCGGCGCTCCCTTCGTGATCTTGGCCCGCTCGCGGTCGCTGCGAGCGCGGTGACGACCGTGGCCGGGCTGCTGCTCACCGCCCTCGGTGCATCGTCGTGGTGGTGGGCGGTGATCAGCCTGCTCGCGGTTGCGCCAGTCGCAATGCTCGCCGTCGATGGCCGCGGCAAGATCGTCCTGGCCCGCCGGCTGCGGAGGCTGGTTCCGCGAGCCGTTGCTGCGTACGCACCCGACTTCGTGGTCTACACCTCACGTCCCGACGACGCGTCGTACCAGGTGCTGATGTGGTTGCCTTACCTGCAACGCGCTGGGCTGCGCTTCATCATCATCGCCCGCAACGCCCTCCCGGCTGCGGTGTTGGCGGAGCTGACCGATGTCCCCGTCGTCGAGGCCCGCGGCATCGCTGATCTTGATGCTCTGGTGGTCCCGTCGCTGAGAGCCGCCTTTTATGTCAACGCCTCCTCCGGTAACGGGGCGTTGGTTCGCTTTCAGCACCTCACCCATATTTATCTGGGACATGGCGACTCCGATAAGCCGCCTTCGTACAACCCGACGCATGCGATGTACGACCAGATCTTCGCCGCAGGTCCGGCCGCCACTCGCCGCTACGCCGCTCATGGGGTGCGGATCCCGAGTGAAAAGTTCACAATCGTGGGCCGGCCGCAAGTCGAGAATGTCAAGCAGAGCACGACTCGCATCGCAGACGTCCCGGAGCCCACGGTGCTGTACGCGCCGACCTGGCGGGGGCACGTCGAGGAGACCATGCTCTACTCGCTGCCGTTGGGGGAGCGGATCGTGTCCGCGCTGCTGGCGCGGGGCGCGACGGTGATCTTCCGACCGCACCCTTTCAGTTACGACTTCCCGGACGACGCGGCAACCATCGCACGGATCAGCTCGTTACTCGAGGCCGACCGGCGTAAGACCGGACGGCCGCATCTGTGGGGAGCCGCGGCCGAGAAGGACCGCAGCATCCTCGACTGCATCAATGACTCCGACGCCATGGTGTCGGACGTTTCGAGCGTGGTGTCGGACTATCTGTTCTCCGGCAAGCCTTTCGCCATGATGGCGGTACCTACCGAGCCCGAGGTGTTCGTCGAGGAGTATCCGGTCGCGCGAGCGTCGTACGTCATCCGGGCCGATCTCGCGGATCTGGATGTACAGCTGGAGAACATGCTCGGCGCCGATCCGCTGACAGGTCAACGAGCGGATATCCGCGCGGACTATTTGGGTGATTTTCCCGCCGACAACTATGCCGCGGCCTTCGTCGATGCGATACGCCACGTGTCACGCAAATCCATGGCGGACATGGAGGACGACCAGTCTGAGGATGTTGGTGCAGAACGGGACAGTCGAGAAGAGGACGACAAGCCACCCGAGGACGACGACGACGGTGCGCTACCGGGACGCAGCTGGTCCAAGTACGCTCAGCTCGCCGCCCGGGTCGGGCTCGATCTCCTGGGAACGGCGATCGCCCTGCTCGCCTTGGCAGTTGCCCTCGTCGTCGGCCCGGTATGGCTGACCACGGTGTTGGTTGCTCTGGCATTGTGGGCGGCGTTTCAGTCGGTATCCAGCACCGTTCTCACGCCGAATCGATGGTCACGGTTGCTCACCGAGGGCGATGCGACCCGCGCTGTTTTGGTGGTGACCCTGGCAGTAGCCGCGCACAATGCTGGCCAGCTGTCCTGGGAGGTCGCCGCAGCATGCGGCATGCTGCTGCTGGCCATCGTCGTCGAGCGAAGAATCCGAGCGGCCTGGGGGAGTGCGCCACTCGGCCAGAACCTGCCTGGTGCGCTTCGCGAGATCTCCGATCTCATCCCCCGGGGTCTGCTGCCCATCGTGGATAGTGTGGTGATCATCATCGGCTTCCTGCTGATCTTGGCCGGCGCCCCTCCGATGATCTTGTTGGTGCTCGTTGGGATCGTCTTCATTGGTGCTCTCGAGATCACTGTTCGAGCGGTCCGGCGAGAAACCGAGAACGAGCGCGGTGAGCTGCGGTTGCGGGCTGCGCTTGAGGCGTACCGACCGCAGTTTGTCGTGTACTTCGCCTCAACAGTTGGAGCCAACTATCAGGTGGGCATGTGGCTGCCCTACTTTGTCCGGATCGGTCGGCCGTTCATCATCGTCACTCGGACGGCACCGATGTTGGCTCAGATCAGCGGGATCTGTGAGGAGCAGGGCATCAACGTGCCGGTGATCCACCGGCGGACGCTGCGCAGCATCGAGGAGATCATCGTCGACTCGATGACAACGGCGTTCTATGTCAACAACGCTGCTCGCAACACTCACCTCGTGGAGCGACGCGAGTTAACGCACGTCTGGCTCAACCACGGAGACTCTGAGAAGCCAGCATGTTTCAACCCGGTGCACGCTATCTATGACTTGATCTTTGCCGCCGGACAGGCTGGGATAGATCGGTACGCCCGCCATGGGGTACACATCCCGGGCGAAAAGTTCAAGATCGTTGGTCGCCCTCAGGTGGAATTGATCACTCCGGCCCGCGGACCAATTAACAAGATCGAACAGCCCACGGTGCTGTACGCCCCAACCTGGCAAGGGCCGTTTGCCGACAGCCGTGTCTACTCCTTACCGGTCGGGCGGCAGATCGTCGAACAGCTTCTTGCCCATGGTGCCAGGGTGATCTTCCGGGCACACCCGTTCAACTACCGCTATCCCGAAGCCGAGAAGATGATCGAGGACATTGGCGCCGTTCTTGATGCTGATCGCGAGGTGAGTGGCCGGGAGCACCTGTGGGGGCCTGCGGCTGAGCAAGAGATGAGCGTCGAGGATTGCTTCAACGCTTCTGACGCCATGGTCAGCGATGTGTCTGCTGTGGTGTCGGACTATCTCCATTCGGACAAGCCGTTCGCGATGGTGTCGGTGGGGCGTACGCCCGAGCAGCTGTTAGTTGATGCACCGGCCGCAAGAGCCGCGTACGTGGTTCGGGACGATCTGTCGAACCTCGCTGAGGTGTGCGACGACCTGCTTGGCGCGGATCCGCTCGCCTCCGTGCGGAATGAGACCAAGATCTATTACCTCGGCGACTTCCCGGACGAGAACTACGCCGACGGATTCCTTGTGGCAGCGCGTCAGGTGATCGCGGGCCGCCGTAGTCCGGCTAAGGTGCCGTGAGCCAGTTGGATAGCGGGTGATTTTTTGAGCGGGATCGCGGGTATCGGCGACACCCCGGTCGTTCGGCTAGACCGACTAGCTGGCGACGGGGTCGAAGTTTGGGTGAAACTCGAGGCGGCCAACCCCACCGGCTCCTACAAGGACCGGATGGCCCTGGCCATGATCGAGGGTGCCGAGCGAGATGGGCGCCTGCGGCCGGGTCAGCCGGTCGTCGATTACAGCGGAGGCAGCACCGGCTCATCGCTCGCGTTTGTCTGCTCGGTGAAAGGTTATCCGCTACGCATCGTGTCCTCCGATGCCTTCGCCACTGAGAAGATCCGGACGATGCAGGCATTCGGCGCCGATGTCGAGCTGATACCTAGCCCTCAGGGCATTACGCCGCAACTAATTCCGGCCATGGTGGGCCGGGCCCGGCAGATCGCCCTAGAGACCGGAGCGTTCTGGACAGATCAGTTCAACAACACCGCCATGATCGACGGATATCGACATCTCGGCGAAGAACTGCTCAAACAGCTTCCCGGCCCTCCGCCCATGGCGGCGTTTTGCAGCTACGTCGGCACGGCCGGATGTTTCCTCGGCACTACCAGCATGCTGAGGGCCAAGCTCGCTACGCTCCATCGCGTGGTGGTCGAGCCAGCGGAATCGGCGGTGCTGTCCGGCGGCATCCCAGGCACCCACCACATCGAAGGGGGCGGCATCGGGTCGTGGCCGCCGCTGCTGCGGCCACAGGACTTCGACGAGGTAGTGACCGTGCCCGAAGCAGACGCGTTCGCAATGGCCCGACGGGCTGCCCAAGCCGAGGGCATCTTCTCCGGCCCATCGACCGGTGCCAACCTCGTCGCCGCCCTCCAGGTCGCCTCCCGCCTCGGCGCCGGTCATGCTGTTGTCACGGTTGAGGTCGACAGCGGCCTTAAGTATCTCGGCGGACCGCTTTATCGATGACTCTGCGGGGAGCTGTTCGATGCGATCGCCCAACGCCCAGCCTTGGCTGGCTCTGAGTTGGTCATTGAGCCTGTCGAACGGCGGGTTGGGTGACGCGGCGGCAGATCGCTTAGCATGCTGTCGATGGGGTCCGGGTAGTGACCTACCGAAGAGCTGGCCGTAGGGGTTAGCCCAGCCGCGCTGGAAGCGTAAAGCTAACGAGTCGCACCCCATTGTCCACCCGGGCCCATCTTGTGGTGATCTTGTTTGCCTTCGACTTGTGATTCGGCTTCGTGATCATGATCCGTCCCGGTTGATCTTGACCTGGCTTTGGGGTTGATCTTGGCCAGGGGTGCAAGATCAAGATCCGGGGGAATGTTGGGGAGTGGCTTGTCCAGAGGTTGAGTGAGCGGTTGAGTGCAAGCTTCCAGGGTGTAACTTTCCTTATTTTGTTGAGAAACAGCTTGCCTTCGAACACATGTTTGAATAGAATAAGTGTATGGAACTCGGGGATCCAACAGCACAGCAGCGCACGGAGCGCCGCCGGCTGGATGTGGTCCTCGACAAACTCAACGACAGTACACGTCCTCGCTGAGGTTGGTCATCGAGCGCATGACGTTCCGGCCAGGGTAGGTCGAGCCGGCATATCCACCGTGTGAAGTAGGCCATGGTGGCCTCGTCATCGGTCGTGCCGGCCGCCCACGACCTGGTACCACGTGCGGTATCCCCGGAACGGCACGGTGCCCTCGTACGCCGTCGACATGGTGATCGCCTCCTAGCTCAAGTCAACTCTTGATGGCGTGAGTTGTCAGTCGTTGTATTCGGCTCATGGCAGCCAGACGGGCAGCTACCAGGGAGTCCTGCTAGTGGGAAGGCTGTGATCAAGTACTCCCGATTGTTGCGTACGACCCGGACAAGGACTTGATCGTTGTGCCCTGCCTGATCGCTTGACGGGGAGGTCGGCGGTGCGAGGCTCGGGGCGTAAGGGACGGGTCGCCGCAGGCGACTCCGCTCAGACTGACGCCGAATAGGTCTGCAAGGAGAGGTCCGCCATCCTCCGGTAAAGGTCAGGCGGGTTTTAGCCGTCCAGAGACTCTGGGGTCAGTGTTCGACATGCAGCAAGTCCGCATATCGGTCGATCATCATGTCTCTGCCCTTGATCTGGGAAGTGAGTTCGGCGGTGCCGATGTCTTCTTGGCCGGGCAGCTGACTCGCACCCCCGGCAGGTCCGAGGGGAAGCAAGATCACCGGGGGTCCGGGCGTGTATGTGGCCCGCTCCTCCGAGCCGGAGATCTGGGCCTTGATGTTCGCGGCAACCACCGGCGCCTGACGGGCGGCCACGCCGGCCCTGTTGATGTCGATGCCGGCGATGTCGCCGAGGGCGTAGACGTATTCAAAGCCC
>DATLPF010000242.1:0-18051 GCA_035535875.1 Propionibacteriaceae bacterium | reverse complement strand
CACGAGGTCCTGTGCATCGATAACTTCTATTCCTCCACGAAGTCCAACGTTGAGCACCTGCTCAAGCATCCTCGATTCGAGTTGATGCGGCACGACGTGACATTTCCGCTTTACGTCGAGGTCGATGAGATCTACCATCTGGCCTGCCCAGCGTCGCCAGTGCATTACCAGCGCGACCCAGTCCAGACCACGAAGACTGCCGTGCATGGGTCGATCAATATGCTTGGGCTGGCCAAGCGAACTAAGGCACGGATCCTGCTGACCTCCACTTCGGAGGTTTACGGCGACCCAGAGGTCCACCCGCAACGAGAGGACTATTGGGGTCACGTCAACCCGATCGGCCCGCGTGCCTGCTACGACGAGGGCAAGCGAGCCGCAGAGACGCTGTTTTTCGACTACTGGCGCCAGCATGACCTCAGCATCAAAGTTGTCCGTCTGTTCAATACCTACGGTCCGCGAATGCATCCTCGAGATGGCCGGGTGGTGTCAAACTTCGTGATGTCCGCACTGCTGGGTGAGCCTCTCACTATTTATGGAGACGGCAGCCAGAGTCGGTCCTTCTGTTACGTCGATGACCTCGTTGAGGGTCTGCTGCGGATGATGGGTACGCAGCACGCTGTCACGGGTCCGATCAACCTCGGCAACCCTGGCGAGTTCACGATCGCGGAGTTGGCGGATCTCGTTATCGAGCTGACTGGAACCAGTTCTCCCATAGAGCGGTTGCCACTGCCGGCCGACGACCCAGTCCGCCGTCGGCCGGACATCACTTTGGCCAAGAAGGTCGTCGGCTGGCAGCCCACCGTTCAGCTGCGGGAGGGCCTCCTGCGCACAATCGACTACTTCCGAAGCTCAGACAGCGCATTCATGGCCCCAGCAATCGCAACCGCCCGGCTCAACAACTGATCCACCCCCACGCCAGCGGCAAGTAGGCACATGCCCAGATCCGGATTGGGACACGCGCCCGAGCTACCCCGGACGGCGGGCAGCTGGCGCCGATAGCATGCGTACTCATTGCCTCCGTTGTGTGCCACTTCGACGAAAAGGAGTACGTCATGAGCGCCTACCAGACGCCGCCCGCAGGACCACCGGCTCAGGATCCGGGGCGGACGATGGGGATCGTCGGCCTGATACTGGCGATTTTCTGCAGTCTGATCGGCTTGATTGTGAGCGCGATCGCATACAACAAGTCGAAGAAAGCCGGATACCAGAACAACTTCGCGCTCGCAGGGATCATCATCGGCATCGTATCCCTGGTGCTCGGCGTGGTGATCAACTTCACCGTTGGGTTCCCCTTCATGAACCAGGGCTAACGAGGCTCCGACTTGGCAGGCCCCCCGGGTGAGGCCTCTGGCATGCCTACAACGGGATCAGGCGTGGACGTGTCGGCTTTGGTTGCCTTACGCGGCACCGGTATACGAAGGAGAGAATCACTTTCAAGCAGAGGAGGATCTCGGCGTGTTCATAGTGCAGTCAACCGCGTTTGAAAGCGGCCAGGAGATGCCTCAGAAGTATGGAAACAAGGCGCAGAACGTCTCGCCTCCATTGGAGTGGGACGGCGCACCGGAGGAGACCAAGTCCTTCGCGCTCGCCTTCGTCGACATTCATCCGGTCGCCAGAGACTACGTGCATTGGTTGGTCGCCGACATCAGCACGCAGCTCAACTCGCTGCCAGAAGGGGCGGGGGGCAACAGGAATTCAGACCTGATCGAGGTCAAGCCGTACGTCGGCCCCTTCCCGCCGTCTGGGACACACGATTACGAATTCACGCTGTACGCCCTGCGGACCGACAGGCTCGGCGTCGGGCCAGGTGTCACGCTGCAGCAATTCAGGCAGGCTGCCGAACAGAACTCGCTCGCCACTGCCACGCTGATCGGGAAGTTCACGAAGATCAGGTAAACGTCGACTCAAGGACGTCGGCACCATCTCAGGAACTCCACTTCTCGCCCGTGAGCCTCTCAAAGATCTCCACATAGCGAGCGCGGGTCTCCGACACCACCTCCGGCGGAACCGCCGGCCCCGGATACGTACGGCCCCAATCACCCAATGATGAGGACCAGTCCCGCAGATACTGCTTGTCGTACGACCACTGCGGCCGGCCCGGCTCGTACTCCGACACCTTCCAAAATCTCGACGAGTCGGGGGTCAGCACTTCATCAGCCAAGATCAACTTCCTTGAAGCGTCCCGTCCGAACTCGAGCTTGGTGTCCGCGATGATCACCCCGCGCTCTCGTGCAATCTCGGCGCCTCGGGAGTAGACCGCCAGCGTCAGCCGCTCAAGATCATTTGCAGTTGTCTGGCCGACGGCATCGCCTACCTCATCCATGGTGATGAACTCGTCATGCCCAACCTCGGCCTTGGTAGTCGGCGTGAAGATCGGTTTCGGTAGCCGGTCCGCCTCAACAAGACCGGATGCGAGCTGGACACCCGAAATGGCGCCCGTCGCTCGGTAGCTCTCAAGACCGAGCCCAGTCAGGTAGCCGCGGGCAATGCACTCGACGGGCACCATGTCGAGTCGGCGGCACCGAATCGCCCGACCCTTCCATTCCGGTGGTACGTCCTCGGTGAGCACGTGATTGGGCACCAGATCGTCCACTTGACCGAACCACCACAGGGACAACTGCGTCAGGATCGCGCCCTTGTCCGGGATCGGGGTCGGCAACACCACGTCATACACCGACACCCGATCCGACGCCACCAGGATCAGGTTGTCCCCATCGGCGTACACATCACGGACCTTGCCTTGACGAATTAGCTCCACACGCAGGGTTCTAGCACATCCCGGTGTCTCGAATCTCAAGCAGCCGATACTAGGCGGGCTGACCCCGATGGCCGGGAGTCCGCTGGTCGGCCCCGGCGGCACACAACAAAGGGACCCGAAAGCCCCAACTCTTGGACGAGTCAGAGATGTTCGGGTCCCTGTGCGTGGTGTTTGGTTACCGCATGGTGTCTCTCTCGTCACCCTTCGTGGCACCGCTTGCTGAACGCAGGGCGTCGGCAACGTCATCACCGGTGTCCTTGACATTCTCGCCAGCCTGCTTGACGTCGGCCTTGGACTCCTGCATACGCCCTTCGGCCTCGAGATCGGGGTTGTCAGTTGCATCGCCCGTCGCTGCCTTCGCCTTGCCAGCCAGCTCCTCGGCCTTGTCCTTTGCCTTGTCCGCGAAACCCATAAGAGCCTCCCTGTTCTCATTGCGGCAACATCCCCGGGCAGGATCGTCCGGGTCATCAGATTCCTTACCCACCTCGAGGAATGTGAACACCAACTTTGCGCACCTATCGCTTCTCAAAATTCCGACCGTTGGCGGCTTTTTGGTTGTGCGGAGGCAGTTCGGATAGCGACTACGCCGCACTGGTCGGAAATTTGAGAGGGGAGCTGTCTCGACGCCCCAGCCAGAGGCTGACACGGGCGACCAGGATGACCGGGGGTTCGTCTCGCAGCTGCCGAGACGGTCAGTCACATTTCGGAACTGATCACGATGACCGGGACGCGTTGGATGGTGTTGTTGGCGAACCCACCGCGACTCCACCGTTGCCCAAGCGGCTGAGTCCGACCGCTGGCGTCCGTTGCGCGGCAGGCCAACACGTAGCTGCCCAGCTCGGACTGCCACGTCCATGTCCAACGTGCCCAGCCATGGGACGCCTGCGCTCGCTCGAGGTCAGCAGGTTCCCAGGTGTCCCCGCCGTCGATACTGACCTCGACCTTGCTGACTGGCGCCCAACCTGACCAGGCCCGTCCCTCGATCCTCACCGGACCAGACCTCACAACACGTCTGCGTGACATGAAGTCTGGGAACCCAGGTGGCACGAGTAGCGCTCGCGGCTCGATCCGGGTCACCGGAACGCCAGGTTCGTCAGGGGTGTCGCGCAATCGGTACGCCCGCATCTGGAACCCATCGAACGGCTGGGCAACGAGGGTGATCCGGCGCAGCCACTTCACGTGCGCCATGCCGTACCAGCCCGGAACGACCAACCGCAGCGGAGCCCCGTGCTGCGGCGGCAGCGGCGCGCCGTTCATCTCGTACGCCAGCAAGACGTCCTCGCGCAGCGCTTCCGTGACCGGCAGCGCCCGTTGGTAATCTTGCTCGAGGCCGCGCTCGATGCCATGGTCCGCACCAGTAAAGACCACATCGACCGCCTCCTCAGCAATTCCTGCCTCCTGCAACAGGCCCAACAGAGGCGTCCCGCTCCAGCGGGCGGTACCGACGGCCTCGGTCAGCCACGGTTGACTTACCGGACGCGGGAGCAGCCGAGCCCGGCCGTTTCCTGCGCACTCGAGCGTCACGACTGCTGTGACCTTGGGCCGGCTGCGAATAGCGTCAAGATCCAGCGACAGCGGGCTCCCGACAACGCCGTCGATCACCAGCTCGAAGGTAGTCGGATCGATGGCGGGGATGTCGTAGTGGATCAACAGGTAGTGCAATCCGGCCGGGGTGATGTCCCAATGCAAGGACTCCAACGGCATGCCGTGGTTGCGGGCGGCCAGCCGTAGCTCGTCGGCCGAGATGCCCTCCTCGGGACTTGCAACTCGGGCGGGCGAACTGATGCTCTCGAGATCGATGGTCACCGTGGATCCTTTCGGCATTCTCACTGTAACCCTGCGGTTCCGATCGGGCGCCGGCTAAGCTCCGCGCAGCAATCCCCTGCCCTCGCGCCAGAAGGCCGCCAGATCCTCGATCGAGTCGAAATCCGCTGCATCCCGCAGCCCGCCGAACGGCGCATTCCAGAAGGGGCCGCCATCATGATCATGCGCACTGACGTACGCGTACGGCGTGGGATGAAAGTCCTCTCCGGGCGAGGACCCATATGAGCGATCGTCCAACAAGATCGCCAAGTCAAAGTGCTCAGGCCACAGAATCGGCTGCTGGCCCGGATCCAGCACACGCAACGCAGCATCGCTGAGTACGAACCAGTCAACGATGACCCGAACGGCCGCCGAGTCAAGATCAACAACATCATCCGGCTGCGCGCCGCTGCCCTCGCGACAGCCGATATCCGGCGCTCCGAACTCGACACCAAGCCGGTCAGCAAGATCGCGGAACGACCCTGCCGCGGGCACCCTCCGATCCCCCGCTACCAGCTCCAGTCCATCCAACCGGCGCTCCGGCCCGGTGGTCGTGCCGAACCCGCCTGGGGTCACCCGCAGCGCAATCTCACCGGTCGCCTCATACTCAGGGCCCGGCGAGCAGACACTCGGCGATCCCATGCAGTTGGTGTCGGGTGGCAACCAAGGTGGAGGTGGTCGGTCCAGAATCGGCGTGATCCATGGGACTCCTTCAGGTAAGTGCTGGCAGATTGCTCGCTGCGCGCGCAGGCTGCAACCTGTCAGCAGTTTCCCAGCAGGGCACGCCAAATAGTCCTGCGGGCGACCACCCGACTCGCGGCTAAGCCGTCGCGGCAACCTCGAGATCAGCAATCACGATCTTCCTCATCTGGAACAGTGCCTGGGTGACGCGCTCTGCCTGCTCGGGATCGCTGCTCGACAGCAGCTCCTCGAGCCGGTCTGGCACAACCTGCCACGAAACGCCGTACTTGTCCTTCAACCAGCCACACATGGACTCCTCGCCGCCACCTTCGGTAAGCGCGGACCAGTAGCGATCCACTTCAGCCTGGTTGTCGCATGGCACCTGGAAGGAGATCGACTCGTTGAAGGTGAACTCCGGGCCGCCGTTCAGGGCGACGAACTTGCTTCCGTTCAACACGAAGTCGACGGTCAGGGTTTGACCAGCCCGCTCGCCGGCGGGGTACGGCGTCACCTTGCCCACGCTCGAGTCCGGGAAAATTCCCGCGTAGAACCTCGCCGCCTCCTCACCCTGAGTGTCGAACCATAGACATGTTGTGAACGCGTCCATCCCTTACTCCTTCGTCGCTTGAAGCTTCAGACGACCAGCATCGCCTCTGCCAAAGTTGGACTCGACGAGCGGTCCAGATTCATCGCAGATGCTGCCACTCAAGTCGCGGCATTAGGTTGAGGGAATGAAGATCACCTTCGCGCAGGGGGACATCACCGAACAAGAGGTCGATGCCATCGTCAACGCAGCCAATCACTCACTGCTGGGCGGCGGCGGGGTTGACGGAGCGATCCATCGTCGGGGCGGGCCCGAGATTCTGGCTGAGTGCCAAAAGCTCCGGGAGGACAAATATCCCGACGGGTTGCCGACCGGCCAGGCGGTGGCGACGACGGCTGGTCGACTCAAGGCGGGCTGGGTGATCCACACCGTCGGGCCGACGTACGCCAAGTCCAAGAACAAGTCGCAGTTGCTCGCGGACTGCTTCCGCAACTCCCTGAGAGTTGCCGACGAGCTTGGCGCAGCCACCGTGGCATTCCCAGCCATCTCGACTGGCATCTATCGCTGGCCGGTCGATGATGCAGCCCGGATCGCGCTGGAAACAGTGCAGGCCAGCGACACGCACGTGGACGAGGTGAGGTTCGTGCTTTTCGACCAGCGCGCGTACGACGCGTTCACAGCTCAGGCATCACCGAGCGAGGGATAGCCCCGGGAACCGCCCTATTGCCTGCATCAGGCGGCCGTAGGACCCTGGACTTGTGCGTACTTTGCTGAACATCATCTGGTTCGTCTTCAGCGGCTTTTGGCTCTGGCTCGCCTACATGCTGGCCGGGGTCATCTGCTGTTTGTTGATCATCACTATCCCTTGGGGCATTGCGTCATTCCGAATGGCGAACTACGCGGCATGGCCCTTCGGCCGTGAGCTGGTTGACAAGCCAAACGCCGGCATCTTTTCCTTCCTCGGCAATGTCATCTGGGTCATTGTCGCCGGCTGGTGGCTTGCGCTGACTCACATCGCGACGGGAATCTTGCTCTGCCTCACGATCATCGGAATTCCGCTGGCGGTCGCGAACTTCAAGCTGATTGAGGTCTCCTTGATGCCCTTGGGCAAGCAGATCGTCAGCAAGCCCTCACGACCGATGCAGGTACCGGTCGAGCGCCCAACAGCTACCGGCGGACCTTCTCAAATGCCGTAATCGCCTGATCAAGATCATCGCGGGAGTGTGCGGCGGACATCTGAGTTCTGATTCGGGCCTTACCTCGCGGTACCACGGGGTAGGAGAACGCCCGTACGTAGATTCCCTCGGCCAGCAGCCGGTCCGCCATCGCCGCCGCCTCGACTGCGTCCCCGATCATGATCGGCACAATCGGATGATCGGATTCGGGAATTTCGAAGCCACGCGCGACCATTTCCGAGCGGAAATACGCCGTATTCTCACGTAGCCGCTGCAACAGCTCGCCGGATGTCTCGAGCAGATCCAGCGTGGCGATGCCCGCAGCCGCAATTGAAGGTGCCAGGGAATTGGAGAAGAGATAGGGCCGGGACCGCTGGCGCAGCATCTCGACGATCTCTTTGTGGGCGGCGGTGTAGCCGCCACTCGCACCGCCCAGCGCCTTCCCCAGTGTCCCGGTGACGATGTCGACGCGATCTTGCACACCGAACAACTCGGGCGTCCCGGCGCCGGTCGGACCAAGGAATCCCACGGCGTGAGAGTCGTCCACCATGACCAGCGCGCGATAGCGCTCGGCCAGCTCGACGATGGCGCCAAGGGGCGCGACGTAGCCATCCATGGAAAACACCCCATCGGTTGCGATCAGCCGATGGCGCGCACCTTGCGCCTCGCGCAGCTTCGCCTCGAGGTCGGCCATGTCCCTGTTGGCGTAGCGCATGCGGGTGGCCTTGCACAGTCGTACGCCGTCGATGATGCTCGCATGATTCAGCTCATCGGAGATGACGACGTCCTCAGGACCGAGCAGCGTCTCAAAGAGACCACCGTTCGCGTCGAAGCAGGAGCTGTACAAGATCGCGTCTTCAGCCCCGAGGAAATGCGCGACGCGACGCTCGAGCTCCTTGTGAATCTCGGCGGTACCGCAGATGAAGCGTACTGACGCCATGCCGAACCCCCAGCGATCAAGAGCCTGCTGCGCGGCGGCGACCATAGCTGGGTGATCAGCAAGGCCGAGATAGTTGTTGGCGCAGAAATTGATCAACGTCTGATCACCGACAGCTATCCGAGCGGACTGTGGCGTACGGATCACTGCCTCGGCTTTGAAGAGACCCTCAGCCTGCAGCGTCGCAAGATCATCAGCGAGTTTATCCTTGAGAGTGCCGTACATGATCCCTCCTATCCTTCCCAGTTCATGATCACCTTTCCACCATGACCCGAACGCGCCGCCGCAAAGGCCTGCTCATAGTCGGTGTAGTGGAAACGATCAGTGATCACTCCGGAGATGTCGAGTCCGCTCTCCAAGAGCACCGACATTTCGTACCAGGTCTCAAACATCTCCCGGCCATAGATGCCCTTGATGGTCAGCATCTTCAAGACGACAGCGGCGAAATCAACACTGATCTCTGCCGACGGTATGCCAAGCACAGCGATTCTGCCGCCATGGGTCATCTGCGCGATCATGTCGCGCAGCGCCGCCGAGCTGCCGGACATTTCGAGCCCGACATCGAATCCCTCACGCATTCCGAGTTCACGCTGCGCGTCAGCCACGTTGTCGCGGTCGATATTCACCGCTCGCGTGACACCGAGTGAGCGCGCCAAGGCCAGCCGCTCGTCGCTGCGGTCGGTGATCACCACGTGCCGTGCTCCGGCGTGTTTGCTCACCATGGCCGCCATGATGCCGATCGGTCCGGCTCCGGTGACCAAGACATCCTCGCCAAGCATCGGAAATGCGAGCGCGGTGTGCACCGCATTACCGAACGGGTCGAAGATCGCCGCGACTCCTGGATCGATCGGGTCGCGGTGCACCCAGGCATTACCTGAGGGCAGCGCGACGTATTCGGCGAAGGCGCCGTCGAGGTGAACGCCGATGGCTCGAGTATGGATGCAGAGATGTCGGCGGCCAGCGCGGCAGTTACGACATCGGCCGCAGACCAGGTGCCCCTCGCCGCTCACCAGGTCGCCAACCGCAACGTCGGTAACGCCGGATCCGATCTTGACCACCTCACCGGAGAACTCATGACCCACCGTCACCGGGGGCTGAAGAGTCTTCTGCGCCCACGCGTCCCAAGACTCGATATGCAGATCGGTTCCACAAATGCCCGTCGCCTTGACCTTGACCAACACATCGCCAGCCCCGACCCCTGGCACCGGCACCTCGATCAGCTCCAGCCCCGGCCCCGGTCGCGTCTTGACAAGGGCCTTCACTAGCTGCCTCCCACATCCCCACACTGCCACAGTGCGCGCAGCTGAGGTGGGCCCAGGACGTTGCCCTTAGTGGTCACTCCGAGCCTTGCTCTGTAGACCCGGCACCGCTCCACGACCCAGGTGGCTGAGCATAGAAGTTCGACCAGGTCTGACGAAGAGGGCGGCGACCAACGAACATCGCAGAGAGCGGAGCGAGCAAGCAAACACAGGCCCGTTGCGCGAGCCGTGAAGGCCCGTTTCGCGAGCGTCGGAGGGTCGCCGCCGACGAGTGCAGGAGCGATGCGCGGAACACACCTCCAGACCAGCAGTCAGATCCGAAGCCGAGAGTGTGTTTCGCGCGCGCGACGAACGAGGCGGCCTCCAGCGCCCCGTGCGCGAGCCGTGAAGGCCCGTTGCGCGAGCGTCGGAGGGCGCCGCTCAGGAGTGGGGAACGATGAGCGCAACGGCTTCGCTACCAACAGAACCGTCGAGACTGTTTAGCCGTTGCGCGAAGAGCGACGAACGACTCAGCTTTTAGCGACCGTTGCGCGAGCCGTGAGCACCAGTTGCGCGAGCGTCGGAGGGGCGCCGCCGACGAGTGCAGGAGTGATGCGCGAAACACACCTCCAGACCAGCAGTTAGATCCGAAGACGAGCGTGGGTTTCGCGCGCGACGAACGAGGCGGCCTCCAGCGCCCCGTGCGCGAGCGCAACCCCAAAAAAATGGGTGAAGCTCCGGTCAAGTATGAGTTGACCGGAGCTTCGTAGCCACGTCTTGAGCCGAAGCTCAATGTGTGGCGTAGATCAGTTATATGCCTGCTGGGAACCCTTGGCAAGAGGCTGGGTCGTCTTTTTTCCGTCATCGGCGTGTCACCCGGAATTAACCGCGTGTCGCGATGATTGAAGAGCAGGTAAGGGTCCCGGGGGCGTGTCGCTGCAAGGTTCAACCAGGCCCAGGCAGGAGACTGAGAGTGCCCTTCCAGGGCCCTGCCGGGTATGAGCCGGCAGGGCTCATGCGTTCCCACCATTGAGGCAGACTGGAACGGTGCCGGTCAGTGTTTTCGATTTGTTCAGCATCGGCATCGGACCATCAAGTTCCCACACAGTTGGGCCGATGCGTGCGGCGGGCCGTTTCGTCGCTCGGTTGGACCATGAAGGCCTTCTCCCCCGTACCACTCGGGTTCGTTCAGAGCTGTTCGGCTCCCTCGGCGCAACCGGCCATGGCCACGGCAGCTACAACGCGGTGTTGTGGGGTTTGGAGGGTGAAGATCCAGAAACCGTCGACACCGACAGTGGCGCGCTGCGCGCTGATGAGGTCAGGCGAACCGGCAAGTTGCGGCTCTATGGCACACAGACGGTCACCTTCGATCCTGAAGACGACCTGATTCTGTATCGACGCCGTTCGCTGCCCTTCCACCCCAACGGCATGACCTTCACCGCGTACTGTGACGGCAAGGTGCTGTCCGAACGGACCTACTACTCGATCGGCGGCGGGTTCGTTCTGGATGACGACGAATCGGGACATCCCCAGCTACTGCCCGACCCGACCCCAGTGCCGTATCCGTTCCGCACCGGCACTGAGCTGTTGGGCTTTTGCAACGACCAGAACTTGAGCATCAGCCAGGTGATGCTCGCCAATGAGTGCGTACGGCGGCCCGAGGTTGAGGTCCGCGCGGGCCTGCTCAAGATCTGGTCGGTCATGCAGGAGTGCATCCGTCGTGGCTGCTCCACCCCAGGAGTGCTTCCCGGTGGCCTCAAGGTACGGCGCCGCTCGGCAGAGCTCTACCAGCGGCTCATCGAGGATCCCGGCCAGAGCAAAAACGACCCACTGGCCGCTATGGACTGGGTGACGCTATGGGCGCTGGCGGTCAACGAGGAGAACGCCTCCGGCGGGCGCGTCGTGACGGCGCCGACGAATGGAGCTGCCGGCATCATTCCTGCTGTCCTGCACTACGCGGTCACGTTCGTGCCCCACACCGACGACGACGCCATCGTCAACTTCCTCCTCGTTGCCGGGGCCTTAGGCGCGATCTATCAACAGACCGCCTCGATCTCCGGCGCAGAAGTCGGCTGCCAGGGCGAGGTCGGCACCGCATGCTCGATGGCGGCCGGTGCGCTGGCTGAGATTCTCGGTGGCACTCCGGAGCAAGCAGAGAACGCGGCGGAGATCGGCATGGAGCACAACCTGGGCCTGACCTGCGATCCCGTGGGCGGACTGGTGCAGATACCTTGCATCGAGCGGAATGCCGTCGGCTCCGTGCAAGCGATCACCGCGGCGCGGCTGGCACTTCATGGCGACGGCCGGCACACCGTCAGCCTCGACAAGGTGATCAAGACAATGATGCAGACGGGCGCGGACATGAAGATCAAGTACAAGGAGACCGCGCGCGGCGGCCTAGCGGTCAACATCGTTGAGTGCTGAGGGTCTATCGCCTTCGGGACGCTCACATGACGCGCGCACATGGGTCGGCGCATCCTCTGCCCAGGAGGGCGCCGCTGCGCTAGTGTTCTGACCAGCGCCGGGGTCCCTGTCCCCGGGCAGCGAATTTCCACTACGGATCGTCGGGCACGTACCTGCCCGTGGAAAGGAAGTGTGGCGTGGCCACTGTTTCGTTCAAGGACGCGACTCGCGTCTACCCGGGTGCAGACCACCCCTCCGTCGACAAACTCAATCTGGAGATCGGCGACGGTGAATTCATGGTCCTGGTCGGACCATCCGGTTGCGGCAAGTCCACCTCGCTCCGGATGCTCGCAGGCCTGGAGGAAATCAACCAGGGAGCGATCTGGATCGGTGAACGCGACGTCACCGACCTCCCGCCCAAGGACCGCGACATCGCCATGGTCTTCCAGAACTACGCCCTGTACCCCCACATGACCGTGGGCGACAACATGGGCTTTGCTCTGAAGATGGCTGGGGTTCCCAAGACGGAGCGTCAGCAACGAGTCCAGGAAGCCGCGCACCTGCTGGGTTTGGAGGACTTCCTCAACCGCAAGCCGAAGGCGCTGTCCGGCGGTCAGCGGCAGCGCGTCGCCATGGGTCGTGCCATCGTGCGTTCACCGCAGGTGTTCTTGATGGACGAGCCGCTGTCCAACCTCGACGCCAAGCTCCGCGTCTCCACCCGCACCCAGATTGCGGCGCTGCAGACCCGCCTCGGCGTTACCACTGTCTATGTGACCCACGACCAGGTCGAGGCCATGACCATGGGCGACCGCGTAGCGGTGATGAAGGACGGCATTCTGCAGCAATGCGACAGCCCGCTGCAGTTGTACGACGCGCCACGCAACCTGTTCGTCGCTGGCTTCATCGGCTCGCCTGCCATGAACCTGATCGAGGGCAACGTACAGCCGGACGGCGTGCACTTGGGTGACTACACCGTTCCGGTGCCTCGCGAGACCCTCGCCAAGGCACCAGACGAGAAGAACCTCGTGCTGGGAATCCGTCCGGAGAATTTCGAGCTGAACGAGGACCCCGAGAGCCGCGAGGGCATCCCGATCGATGTTGGCGTCGTGGAGGAGTTGGGCGCCGATGCGTTCATCTACGGCACTTTGTCGGGTATCCCTGAGGACGAGTTGATCACTGCTCAGCAGATCGTCGGCCGGATCCACGGGGGCCGGAAGCCGCCGCACCGGGGCGAGAGCGTTCGGTTGCTGATCGATCCGACACACGTGCACGTGTTCTCCAAGGTGACCGGCGACCGCATCTCTCCTGCAACAGAAAGCGTCTTCACCGACTGATCAGAACTGCCGGCCTCCCCCAAATCGCGCGGGAGGCCGGCAGTTTGTTCGAGCTTCGCTAATCCGTCCGCACGGCGGCACGAGTCCAGTGATGACAGGATCGGACCATGCCCAGGTTCCTCGCGGCACAGCGTGACACCAGGTTGATCACCCTTCCCTGGAACACCCCGCTTGCCGAGTGGCCCGAGGAGAACCTGGTCGCTCTCCCCCGCGGCATCTCCCGCCACGTCGTGCGTTTCGTCCGCGTGGGCAACGAGATCTACGCGCTCAAGGAGGTGATGGAGCACCTCGCACTGCATGAATACGAGCTATTGCGTGACCTCGCGCGGCTCGACACCCCATCAGTCGAAGCCGTGGGAGTGGTCACCGCACGTGTCGACAACCAGGGTGGCGCACTCGACCCAATCCTCATCACCCGGCACCTGCAATTCTCGCTGCCGTATCGATCACTCTTCAACCGCGGCGTACGGCAGGACACCGTCAACCGGCTGGTCGATGCCATGGTCGTGTTGTTGGCGCGGCTGCATCTGAGCGGCTTCTTGTGGGGTGACGTATCGCTCTCCAACACGTTGTTCCGGCGCGACGCCGGAGCGTTCGCGGCCTACCTGGTAGACGCTGAGACCAGCGAGCTCCACGACAGGCTGACCAACGGTCAGCGCGAACATGATCTGACCATCGCACGGACCAATCTGTACGGAGAGTTCAGCGACCTGGAGGCTGGTGGTCTCTTGGATATGGCGTTGGATCCGCTGGTACTGGTGGAGACCATCGAGGGCCGATACCGGGAGCTGTGGGACGAGCTCACGGGTGTTGAGGAGTTCAACACCGGTGAGATGCATCGCATCGAGAGCCGGGTCCGGCGGCTGAACGCCCTCGGCTTCGACGTCGCTGAACTGGACATCACCACCGACTTCGCGGGCTCGACCGTACGAATCCAGCCGAAGGTCGTTGACGCTGGTCACCACTCGCGCAGGCTGATTCGGCTCACCGGGATGGATACCGAAGAGAACCAGGCTAGGCGGCTGCTGAACGATCTTGATTACTACCGCGCGTTCACCGACCAGCAGGGTGCTGACGAAGCAATCGTGGCGCACGAGTGGCTGACTGATCGGTTCGAGCCGATCGTGCAGTCAGTGCCGATGGATCTGCGGGCGAAGCTGGAGCCTGCCGAGCTCTATCACGAGATGCTGGAGCATCGCTGGTTCCTCAGCGAGCGCGCTGGGGCCGAGGTCTCCATGGAGGAGGCGGCAGAGTCCTACGTGAACACCGTGCTGCGCGGACTGCCGGATGAGGAGGTTGCTGTCTCGGCAGTGGAGTCGGAGCGACCGCTTACCAACCCGTTTGACCCATCACAAGGCTTCGCCGACGACGAGCAGGAGAAGCCGTATGACCCCTGGGAAGACGAGGCCGCCGAGTCCCAGGCCGACGAAGAGCCGGCCGCGGCGTACCTAGACATTGCCGCCTTGCGCGCCAAAGCCAAGAAGTGAAGTCGGCGCGCCCATGACCGATGCCGATCAGTCGCGGGAGACCGCTGAGAAGCTCTTCGCCGCCTGGGAGCGATGGGATCTCAACACCATCGGCTCCCTGGTTGCAGTCAACGCTGTCGATGAGCGGCCGCAATCTGGAGAGCGCTTTGTCGGTCGCAGCAACATCATGGGGATGTACGCCGAAGTCCCTGGGCCACCCCGCATCCGCTGGCGGAGCGTTCTGGGTGGGCCCTTGGTCTGGGTCGCCGAGGGCATCGTCGAGTACGGCGAGGGACCGGTCAACATCGTGGGCGTTGTTGAACTAGCGGACGCCGAGGTGACGACAGCTCGCTTCTACTTCGCCGATCCATTCGACCCGCCAGTGGAGCGAGCTCGCTGGTCCGACGCCCCAATCGACTAACGCGGCGGCATGCGTAGAGCTCCGTCAAGGCGGATGACTTCGCCGTTGAGCAGGGGGTTGTCGATGATCGAGGAGACGAGCATGGCGTACTCCTTAGGTCGGCCGAGCCGAGCCGGATGTGGCACCAGCGCCTCCAAGATCGACTTCGTGTCACCAGGAAGGGCGGCCATCATCGGAGTTTCCATGACACCAGGCGCGATGGTCATCACCCGGATGGCTTTGTCAGCAAGATCTCTGGCCGCACTCAGCGTCAAGGCAGCGACACCACCCTTGCTTGCCGCGTACGCCGCCTGGCCGATCTGGCCATCGAAGGCCGCCACGCTGGCCGTCATGATCACCAACCCGCGGTCGCCGTCGAGTGGCTCGTTGTCGATCATGGCCGCAGCCACCAGTCGCAGCACGTTGAAGGTACCAACCAGGTTGACGTCGATCACCGTACGGAAGGTCTCCAACGGCAGCACGCCGCGCTTGCCGATCACACGTCCTGGGGTGGCAACTCCGGCACAGTTCACTGCGACCCGCAGGGTGCCCAGCTGAGTCGCCGCCGCGACGGCCGCCTGTATCTGATCTTCATCGCGTACGTCCGCCGCGGCGAATCGGACGCGCTCCCCCAGCGTGGACGCTAGCTCCGACCCGGCCGAGCTGGGCAGGTCGACGATCAGCGCCGACGCTCCTTCATCGACGACTGCCCTCACCGTGGCCGCGCCCAGTCCCGAGGCCCCCCCGGTCACCAGCACAACATCGCGTTCGCCCAGTCTCATTCCGCACTCCCCCTCCTCCGACTTGTCAGAGTCTCAGCGGGCGATAGCCGGCTAAGACGCTGCCAAGTCGGAGGTTACTTCAGGAGTTGGCGACCAATGACCAGCCGCTGGATCTGGTTGGTGCCCTCGAAGATCTGAGTCACCTTGGCCTCCCGCATATAGCGCTGGGCGCAGATAGTCGCGCGTGTAGCCGTAGCCGCCCAGTACTTGGACTGCGTCGGTCGTCACCTTCATGGCCGCGTTGCACCGACACGCCGACGCCGACGCGAGCAGAACACACTGACCGCGGCGCACGGGTGCGCGAACTGAGCGACGCGGAGGCCTACTCGGAACTCGCCAAGCTGGTGGTTGCCGCCATCCGCCCGTGACACGCCGCTCGCTGCACCACCGAAACCGAATATCCTGCCCAGATGGACGACGACTTGCACGCGCTCGGTGAAGACCTCATCACGACCGCTGCGCGCGTGGTGCGCTGGGTTCCCAAGGAGAACGGTTTCGGCATCAGCCTTGCGGCGGCCCGGCTGTTGGCTCGCCTGCAGGACGACGGTCCAACGAGAATCAGCGAGCTCGCCGCTGCCGAGAAGTGCTCCCAGCCCACGATCACCAACCACGTCAAGCGCCTCGAGGCTGCGCGCCTGGTTGACCGCGCCGCTGATCCCCGCGACGCCCGAGCGTGGATGATCAAGTTGACCAAGAAAGGCGACCAGCAGCTGTCCTTGATGCGTGACTCGATCGGCACCAACCTCGAGCCCTACCTTGCCACCATGTCCAAGCGCGACCTCAAGGCCCTGCGGGACGGCGTCGAGGCGATGCAGCGTCTGATGGCGGTGGAGATGGAGACTCGACACTCGTGACCCATATTGCCGAACCGGAGGCGAGGCCAGGCGCATTCCGGCTCTACGACACCGCCACGCGCTCTATACGCCCGTTCGAGCCGGTGGTGCCCGGCCGGGTATCCATTTACCACTGCGGACTCACCGTGCAGTCGGGTCCCCACTTGGGACATATCCGCAAGGAAGTGGTCTTCGATGTGCTCCGACGCTGGCTGACGTGGTCTGGTTACGAGGTGACCGTGATCGCCAACATCACCGATATCGACGACAAGATCTTGATCAAGTCAGCCGAGGCCGGTGTGCCCTGGTTCGCCCACGCCTATCGCTTTGAGCGGGAGCTGCACGACGCGTACGCCGCACTCGGCTGCCTGCCACCCAGCTACGAACCGCGAGCCACTGGTCACGTCCCCGAGATGATCGAAATGATCAAGGTTCTCATTGAACGTGGTCACGCGTACCCGGCACCCGATTTATCCGGCGATGTCTATTTCGATGTGAAGTCCTGGCCGGCGTACGGCTCGTTGTCGCACCAGAACATCGATGACATGGAGCCAGCCGCTGATTCTGATCCCCGCGGAAAGAGGGACCCACGTGACTTCGCCCTCTGGAAGGGCCACAAGGACACCGAGCCGGAGACGGCTAGCTGGCTGACGCCGTGGGGGCGCGGCCGTCCGGGGTGGCATCTGGAGTGCTCGGCCATGGCGAGCAAGTATCTCGGCGATGAATTCGACATTCATGGGGGCGGTCTTGATCTTCGTTTCCCTCACCACGAGAACGAGCTGGCTCAGTCCAGGGCAGCGGGACAGCGCTTCGCGCGGTACTGGATGCACAACGCGCTGGTGACCACCGCCGGGGAGAAGATGAGCAAGTCGCTGGACAACAGCGCACTCGTCTCGGAAGTGATCAAGAGATTTCCCGCGCGCGCGGTACGGCTGTACCTGATTCAGCCGCATTACCGCTCGCCGATCGAATACTCCGATGCTGCGATTGCGGAGTCGGTGGCTGCGCTGGGACGCATCGACAACTTTGTTGATCGAGCCACCGAGGAGGTGGGCAGCAGGCCGCCCGAGGTGCCCGAGGAGTTCATCGCCGCGATGAATGATGATCTTGGCACTCCGGCGGCGGTGGCTGTGCTGCACAACGCGGTGCGAGAAGGCAATCAGGCTCTCGAGGCCAGTGATCATGATCAGATTGCGAGCCGCCTCAGCGAGGTGAACGGGATGCTGATGATCTTGGGGCTGAACGCTGATAGCGTGGTCTGGCGGCAGCGCAATGATCACCAGTTGGCTGCAGTGGTCGACGGCCTGATCAACGAGCTGCTGAGGCAACGCACGGCGGCCCGAGACCGTAAGGACTTCGCCACAGCCGACGCGATCCGAAGCTCGCTCACCGCCCTGGGCGTAGACGTTTCCGACACTCCTGTGGGAACACGCTGGTACCTCCACGCCGACTTGTCAGCGCCGGTGGCTGCTGGGACGACGACTGGCGCCGACAACTCGGCGAGGGAGTAGGCGGGCGATGCCGGGCAACAGCCAGCGCAAGGGCGCGGTGCGGCGTAAGGGAAGAGGCAATACGGCCGGTTCGGGTGGTCGGGTGCGGCGGGGCCTGGAGGGAAAGGGGCCAACCCCCAAGGCAGAGGAACGGCCCTATCACGTTGCCCACCGTACGAAGAAGGCGGCATCCCATCGTGAGCCGTC
>DATLPF010000241.1:0-18038 GCA_035535875.1 Propionibacteriaceae bacterium | reverse complement strand
GGGCTCAGCGGCTAGCGAAGAAGTCCTTCAGCAGCACGCTGCACTCGGCCTCGAGCACGCCGCCGCGCACCTCCACGCGATGGTTCAGGCGCGGATCCCGCACCACATCGAAAAGCGAGCTGACGGCGCCGGCCTTCGGATCGAAGGCGCCGAAGATCAGCCGCGCGACGCGAGCTAGTACGAGGGCGCCGGCGCACATGGTGCAGGGCTCGAGGGTGACAACCAGCGTGAGACCGGCCAGGCGCCACGACCTCAGCCGTCGGGACGCCTCCTGGAGCACCAAGATTTCCGCATGAGCGGTGGGATCATGTCTGATCTCCCGCTCGTTGCCCGCGGCCGCCAGCAGCTCGCCAGCCTGGTCGATGATGACGGCGCCTACCGGCACATCGCCGTGCATCGACGCCATCCGGGCCTGATCGAGGGCCAGCCGCATCGAGTCGTCCCACTGGCTCAACCCGCTGAATTCACTCACCCACGGCAGCTTCGGCGGCCTTACGGAACTGGGGGTTGAGTTTGATCTTGTCAGCGATCTCGATCAACATGTCGACACTACTGAGATCGAGGTTGTCGATGATGGCACCCATGTCGAAGTCGCTCAGGCCGAGATCGGCGAGGATGCCCAGGTCCCCGATCGGCTCGCCCTCTTCCTCGTCGTCCTCCAAAGGCTCTTCGCCGAGATAGTCCACCACATCTCGGGCGATCGGCCAGTCGCTCGCCGCCGCTGCGTCCGACAGCAGCACCTGGACGTGTTGACCACGTACTCGAGCGATCACAAATACCTCTTCGACCAGGCTGACGAAGCCGAGCGCACCAGCATCGCCCGGCAACCGGCGCAGCTGGACGATCAACTCATCGAGGTCGTTGGCGAGATCCTTGCCCAACGACTGCACGTACGGCTGGCCGTCCTCGCGGTAGGCGGCCAGCACGAAATCGATCTCGTCGTCGGCAGCATCCTCAAGATCAGCTTCGTCGAAATCATCGTCGTCATCGACATCGTCGTCGAACTCGTCGTCTGTCTCTGCCGGTTCTTTGGCCGAGTCAGCGCTCCTGCCCGCGCCGTCCAGCTCGAACGACTCGTACTCCTCGTCGTCGAACTCCGACATGACTCCCCTCCTCCGCAGAATCGCAAAACCCGCTCCATCGTGTCAGACACCTCGCCCGGACACGAGTCCAATCCCCAATCTCAGATCCGGCCTCGCTACGGTTCCGTCGTGGAACTACGCATCGTCGACCATCCGCTCGTCGCTCACAAGCTCACTGTGCTCCGGGACGAGAACACCGACTCTCCGACTTTCCGGCGACTCACCGAAGAGCTCGTCACCTTGCTCGCGTACGAGGCAACCCGCGACGTCCGCGTCACCCCCCGCACGGTTCAGACGCCGCTGCAAGCCGCGGTCGGGGTGAAGCTGTCGACCCCCCGGCCGTTGGTGGTGCCCATCTTGCGAGCGGGCCTCGGCATGCTCGAGGGCATGACCCGGCTGATACCCACCGCCGAAGTCGGATTCGTCGGCTTGGTGCGTAACGAGGAAACCCTGGTAGCCACCACGTACGCCGAACGGCTGCCCAACGACCTGACCGGGCGACAGTGCTACATCCTCGATCCCATGCTCGCTACCGGCGGCACCCTCGCATCGGCCGTGCAATTCCTGGTCAAGCGCGGAGCTGATCACATCACCTGCATCTGCCTCATCGCAGCTCCCGAAGGGATTGCCCGGCTCAACGAGCTTCTTGACGAGCTGCACGTGCCCTGCACCCTGGTGCTTGCCGGCCTGGACGAGAAGCTCAATGACGTCGGTTACATCCTTCCGGGTCTCGGCGACGCGGGTGATCGGTTGTACGGCGTCGTCTAACGCCCAACGCTCTACCGACTTGTCAGAATCTCAGCGCGCTATAGCCAGCTGAGATTCTGACAAGTCGGCGGTGTGAGGGAGTTAGTAGTAGTAGGGGAAGGGCGTCCAGTCGGGGGGACGCTTTTCGAGGAAGGCGTCGCGGCCCTCAATGGCCTCGTCGGTCATGTACGCCAGCCGAGTCGACTCGCCGGCGAACACCTGTTGCCCGATCAACCCATCATCGATCGCATTGAACGCGAACTTGAGCATCCGCTGGGCGGTCGGGCTCTTGCCGCAAATGATCTTGGCCCACTCCAGCCCGACTGTTTCCAGCTCGGCGTGCGGCACCACGCGGTTCACCATCCCCATCCGGTACGCGTCCTCGGCGGAGTAGGTCTCACCGAGGAAGAAGATCTCCCGCGCCACCTTCTGGCCGACTTGTCGAGCTAGGTACGCCGACCCGAAGCCCCCGTCAAAGGAGCCGACATCGGCATCGGTCTGCTTGAAGCGGGCATGCTCGGCACTGGCCAAGCTCAGGTCGCAAACCACGTGCAGGCTGTGCCCGCCACCGGCCGCCCAGCCGTTGACCAGGGCGATCACGATCTTGGGCATGAAGCGGATCAGCCGCTGGACCTCGAGGATGTGCAGCCGGCCGAAGGCGGCCGCATCGCCGGTTTGAGCGCTTGTCGCCGAGTCGTACTGGTAGCCGACCGGGCCTCGGATCCGCTGGTCGCCGCCGCTGCAAAACGCCCACCCGCCATCTTTGGGAGACGGCCCGTTCCCGGTGAGCAACACCGCGCCTACGTCGGAGGAGCTCCGCGCGTGGTCCAGTGCGGCGTAGAGCTCGTCGACGGTGTGTGGCCGGAAGGCGTTGCGTACCTCTGGGCGATCAAAGGCGATCCGTACCACGGGCGCCTCGTTGGCCCGGTGATACGTGAGATCGGTGAAGTCGAACACCTCCACCTTGTGCCACAGGTCAGGCGCAAATGGGCTGGTCACGCCCCCAAGTTAGCGGGCTCGCGCTCGTCCTCATCATGGCGATGCCGGACCTGCCAGACGATGTAGCCGGCCAGCCCGGCAAGCAGCAGCACCAGAGTCACGATGGCGGCCGTTGGTGACAGCTCGTACACCCGCCGCCAACCAGCGAACGTCGCGAATCCGACCGTCGCATACAGAAATGCCCAGAGGATCGAGCCCACGATGAGCGCCGGAAGGTAGCGGCGCAGCGGCATCCGCATCACCCCGGCCGCCAGATTCACCAGCGTCTGAATTCCGACCGTCAGGAACGACACGATCACCACCGGCGCTCCCCAGCGTGCGACCACCTGCTGCATCCGGGCAAACCGCGGTTTCGCCATCACACGAGAGAGCCGGCTCCTGCGTACGCCCTCCCGCGCTGCCCGACCGATTGCGTACGTCCCGCCTGCTCGAAGCATGACAACGACAAACAAAGCGGCGACGGCCACCGGGTAAGGCCAGCCCCTCCAGAACTCCATCGCAGCGAGTGTAGGCCCGGCCGCTGATTGCGAGCGTCGGTAAATCGCGCGCCGCCGTGCTGAGGAGGAGCGAGCGGAGGTGTTCTTCCCTCTGCGAGCGACGACGAAGTCGGCGGATTCCACGCGCGATTGCGCGAGCAATCACAAAAAGTTGGAGGGCGTTGGCCATCCCGCTACGCCAAGCGGGCCCCCGTTGACCAACACCCTCCAGGCTCCACGCCGCCACTCTCCACAGGAGTGGAATCGGCTGGAATCCCCCGTCGACTGGCCTAGCCCCCTAAAGGCCACCTCACATATCTTGAGCATTGTGGCGATTGTGCGACCACGAACAGCAGACGGACAATGACTGGTCGCGGAGGCCGTCGCACTAACCGGATCTGACCGGTCTGACAAGACGCTTTCCCAATGTGGCAAGGAAAAAATGAACCTGTTCGGTGAGGAGCTGCGTCGCCTTCGGAGGCGCTCCGGCCTCTCCCAGGAAACCCTCGCCGCCCGCGCCGGCCTGAGTCCAGAAGCCGTCTCGCTACTCGAGCGCGGCCGACGCTCGCCCCGAATGACCACCATGCGACTGCTGGCCGAAGGGCTGAGACTGCCCGAATCCGACCGCTCCGCGCTGTTTGCCTCCGTCAACTTCCATGAACCCTTGGTCCCATCGCTTCCAGTCTTCGCTGATCATCCAATCGGCCGGGAGGCAGAGCTCACGGCGGTGGCCCAGCTCATTGAACGCGACGACACCCGACTGCTGACACTGCTCGGACCGGCGGGGGTGGGAAAGACCAGAATCGCTGTCGAGTACGCCGCGACTCAGCCCGCGCACTTCCCCGACGGTGCGCACTGGTTCCCGATCGGGACACTCAACGACCCGACGACTGTGCTCAGTGCGCTGGCCGGAGCGCTCGGAGTACGCGGATCGCCGAAGACCACTGTTGAGGAGATCATCGACCACCTGCGGCCCCTGTCGAGCCTGCTCGTGATCGACAACGCGGAGCATCACCTAACGACCTGCGCCGAGCTCAGCCGCGCCATTCTGGCCGGCGCGCCCAAGCTCACCATCTTGATCACCAGTCGCCACCTCACCGGGGTACCTGGTGAGCTGGCCCTTCCGGTGGTTCCGCTGCAGTTGCCTCCGCAGGGCACGCCTCCCCATCAGCTCCCCAGCATTCCGTCGTGCCAGCTGTTCCTCGCCCGGTCGTTGATCAACAACCGGCTCGACCAGCCAGCCGCGGACGCTGTCATTCGCATCTGCCATCGGCTTGACGGGCTGCCACTAGCACTGGAACTGGCAGCCGCCCGGACCAATGTGCTGACTGTTCATGAGTTGGCCGACACCCTCGAGAGCGAGCTCAGCATCCTGCAGGCCCCCGGTCCCGGCGGGGAGCAGGAACTGGTGGACGCCATGGTCGGTTGGACCTATCAGCGGTTGAGCGCCACCGAACAGTTGATCTTCGAGCGGCTCTCGGTGTTCGGCGGCAGCTTCACCCGGGCCGCGGTCGCCGAGGTGTGCGGAGCCGGCCTGGCTGAGATCGAGGTCGTCGATGTGCTGTCCTCTTTGGTATCCAAGTCGCTGGTGGTGCGCCAAGATGAGGGCAGCACCCAGGCCCGCTTCCGGCTGCTCCAACTGATCAGGCAGTACGCACGCAGCAAGTTCGCGTTGCATCCGGACCGGGTCGTCACCCACCGTCGCTACGCCGAGTACTACCGCGATCTTGTCGAACGAGCGGCTCCACGGCTCACAGCTCATGATCAACACGAGTGGCTGTCGACCATCGACCGTGAGGTCGGCAACATCCGTCCGGCAATCTCGTGGTCGATCCAGCATGAGCCAGAGATCGCAATGCGCACCGTCGCTGCGTTGGGCCGCTGGTGCTACCTTCGGGGCCGCTACACCGACGGTCGGCGCTGGGCAGCCAGCGCGTTACGGGCCTGGCCGGACGCGCCAGGCGAGCTGCGAGCGGCAGTGCTGGTGCTGGCCGGCACTCTTGCCTTTCTGCAGTGCGACTATGCCGAGGCGAGGCCGCTGGTCGAGGCGGCCCAGGCTCTCTTTTCCGAAACCGATGATCGGGCAGGTCTGGTCGGGTCGATCGGAAGGCTGGGGGCGATTGCTCGCGAGCAGGGCAGGTATGAGAAGTCGGCGGAGCTGCATCGTGAAGCGCTGCGACTGGCTCAGGAGGCCGGAGATGATCATGACGCCGCGGTCCAGCTGAACTATCTGTGCTTCCTGGCCTGGTTGAGCGAGGACTTGGACACCGCGGAGGTCATCGGGCCAGATGCGCTCCGCCGGATGCGCGAGCTGGGTGATCAAGAGGGCGTGATTTGGGCGTTGATCAACTTGGGTACCACGGCGCGCTATCGAGGTGACCTCACCGGGGCCAGGCTGCTGCTCAGCCGGTGCCTCGACCTCTGCGAGGAATTGTCGTTTCGCGAGGGGATCGCCTGGTCGCTCAATCAGCTTGGGGTGGTCGCGCGACTCCTCGGCGAAGCTGAACGCGCCTTCGGAATGCAGCTGGCGAGCCTCACCGAACATCACAAGCTCGGCGACCGGTGGCGAGAGGCGAGCGTACGCGATGAGCTGGCGGCGCTCGCAATGCAGCGCGGGGATCCGGCCGAAGCCGCCCGCCAGCTGGCCTCGGCGGACCGGCTCAGGGCAGAGATCCAAGCAGCCGTACCTGCGGCAGAAAGAGCTGAACGTGAGCAGACGGTGCAGGCGGCGCAACAAGCGCTCGGAGCGGCGTACGGCCTCGCCGGCCTAACGGCAGGGCTGACGGCAGGGCTGACGGGCGCCGGGAGCTAAGACTCCGCGTCCTTGCCGGACTCCGTGTCCGTGTCTGTGCGGGCTTTCGGAGCGTGGATCCCGCGGTGAATCTCGAAGGCCCGGGCGTTTCCGGGAGAGTTCGGGTCGTCCACGATGGGCTGATCGGCCATGAACTGTCGGATGACGTTGGCCAGCTCTCCTGGGTGCGAGAAATTGATGGCGTGGGCCGCTCCGTCGATGGCGACGAAGACGACGCGGTGTTCTACCCGTTCCGCAACTTCCTGGATGCGTGCTGGACCCGGCATCAACGGGTCGCGGGTCCCGGCAACGACCAGCGTCGGCACGTCCAAAGCGAGTAGTCGGTCGAGTGATGGGAACTGCATGAGCGCTCGGAACATGCGGAAAGTGCTGGGAACACCGAAGCGCAGATAATCCGGAACGGCAACCCGCATGAGCCTGATCGGTTCCCGAAGACCATCGCGGCTTAGTTGTCGCATCGCACGCGGCAGTGGCTGATTGTTAATGCCGCCAGCAGGCGACACCAGAATCGCCCGTTCGAGCCGATCCGGATACTCATAGGCAAACTCACAGATGACCGGACAACCCATCGAGTTTCCGACCAGAGTGACCTTCTGAATGCCTTGGGCGTCGAGAAAGGCGGCGGCCGCATGCGCAAGTTCAGTCACAGTCAGCGGTTCAATAGCATTTCCGCTCCGCCCGAATCCGGGCAGGTCGGGCACCAGCGTGTGGAACTCATCTGCAAGCGCCTCGGCGGTCGGCAGCAGATAGCGGCCTGAGAGTCCGAACCCATGCAGATGCATCATCACCGGCGCATCTGGCGGGCTGGGCGACTCTCGATAGAAGACGTCTACGCCATCGATGGTGGTCCACCGCTCCGCTAGCCGTGACGCCGGCCGTGAGAAGCGCCGCTTGGTGCCACGGTGTGCCCTGGCTGATGTTCTGCGCTTGACGACGCCTCCGCCAGTCTCCGAGGTGCTCATGAGGACTACGCGAGCGCTTTCTGCTTCAGCTGATCAAACTCGGCCTGGGTGATCGCGCCCTGGTCGAGCAGGGTCTGAGCTGAGGCGATCTGATCAGCTGGATTCGACATGTGGATGATGGGCGGCGGCACATAGGTATCCGCTTCCCGTGGACCCTTCGCAGCCTGGTGACGTTCGGCCATCCCCTTTCCTCGGGCGATCACATAGATCAACACGCTCAGGAACGGCGCGACGATCAAGAAGACGATCCACACCGCCTTCCACCAGCCACTGAGATTCTCATCGCGGAACAAGTCGACGATGATCTGGAACAACACGACCAGATAGCACCCGAAAACGAAGGCCCACACCAACAGCCAGAAGAAGTCAGAAAAGCTGTTCACAACGACCTCCCTCCCGCCTGTACTCGCCCCGAGTATTGCGCTGTCGGTTCGCCTTACACATCACTCCCCAGGGGTGAGTTTGCCCGGCGGCCCCTTTTTCCCGCTGCTCGCGCATCGGGCTGTGAATCCGCGGCCCGGCACTGGTAGACATGGGCGAATGGGAAGCCAAGTCATCGTGGCCGGGGCAGGAATCGTCGGACTGGCGACCGCCTTCGAGCTGACCCGCCGAGGCCATTCGGTCACCGTGCTCGAGAAGGAGTCAGGCCCCGGTCAGCATCAGACCGGCAACAACTCCGGCGTGATTCATTCCGGGCTCTACTACAAGCCCGGCAGCCTCAAAGCAACGCTGGGCACGGCCGGAGCAACGTCGATGCGCCGCTTCGCCGAGGACAACGGCGTCTTTGTCGAAATCTGCGGCAAGCTCGTGGTCGCGACCGACGCATCGCAGCTGCCGGCACTTCAAGAACTGCATCGGCGCGGGCGGGCCAATGGCGTCCCGTGCCGGATCATCAGTGCCGAGGAAGCCAAGGAGTATGAACCGTACATCGCCGCCGTTTCAGCCATACGCGTTGAGTCGACGGGGATCGTCGACTTCCGCGGGGTTTGCGATGCCCTGCGAAAACACGTCGAGCAGGCGGCCGGCGAGGTCTGCCTCAACCAGCAAGTCGTCGGGATCGCTTCCCACTCCGATGCGGTGACTGTCACGACCAAGACCGACGAGTTTCGAGCGGACCAGTTCGTCAACTGTGCCGGACTGCACAGCGATCGGCTCGCACGATTGGCGGGATTGCAGCCAGACGTACGGATCATCCCCTTCCGCGGTGAGTACTACGAGCTAACGACGGAAGCGTCGCACCTGGTCAAGGGACTGATCTATCCCGTCCCGGATCCGGCGTTCCCCTTCCTGGGGGTGCACCTCACCCGAATGATCAACGGATCCGTCCACGCCGGTCCGAACGCGATCTTCGCGCTCGCTCGGGAGGGCTACACCAAGCTGACAATCAACCCGCGCGACGTAGCGGACAGCCTCCGTTGGCCGGGTCTGTGGAGGTTGGGGAAGCGGTTCTGGCGTACCGGACTCGACGAGGCGAGCAGGTCCCTGTCCAAGAAGCGGTTTCTCGCAAGCCTGCGAGAACTCGTCCCGGAACTTCCGGATGACTCTCTCGTGCCAACACATGCCGGTGTACGCGCGCAGGCACTGCAAAGGGACGGGCGACTAGTCGACGACTTCTACTACGAGCGGGCGCCACGTCAGATCCATGTACTGAATGCACCCTCGCCAGCCGCCACCGCCTCGTTGGAGATCGGCAAGCGCATTGCCGATGAGATGGAGCTAAGTAGCTAGTTCCGCGATCTGGCGCGGCGGCGGACCAGCCACGCGGTCAGCCCGGCCGCGGCCGCAGCGCCAGCGGCGCCAGCAATAATCTTGCGCCGCGGCGAGCTCTTCACGTCCGGCTCAATTTCCGAGGGCTCCTGGCCGTCGAGCAGCCTGACAGTACCCGCGTCCCCGTCGACCTGGATCAGCTGACCACTGCGGATCCGCCGGGTCGCAACGGCCGTGCCGAGCACGGCGGGAATGCCGTACTCCCGCGCCACGATCGAGCTGTGGCTGAGCGGCCCCCCGATGTCGGTGACGACCCCAGAAGCCATGGCGAATAGCGAGGTCCACGCCGGTGTGGTGATGCTGGCCACCAACACGTCGCCGGGTTGCATCAACCCGAAGTCCTGTGGGCCACCGAGGACTCGACCTGGTGCGGTAATCGTTCCCGCACTCGCCCCTACTCCCTTGATCAGGTCGCCGGTCTGCTCCTCTGAGGCGGCCGGCATCCAGTTCCGGAACATGTCGCCCCAGCCGCCCTTGGGCAGTAGTTGCGGCGGCGTCGCTCGCCGCTGCCCGCGCCACAGCTGCTTGCGTTGCTCAACCTGCTCAGCAAGGCTGCCGAGACCTTCATCGATCTCCGAGCGTTGCAACCAGAAGACGTCGTCCGGTTTGTTGATCACGCCGGCCTGCTGGAGTCGTCGGCCGATCTCGGTGAGCATGCGGCGCGCCTGAGGCCAGGCCAGACCAACGTCGGCCAGCGCATCCTCACGAACCGGCGCCACGCTCTGCGCCCAGTGCAACAGCCTGCGGAAGGCCTTGGCACGTACTGGATCCAGCCGCGTCAGTACAGCGGCCGTTGCCGCTTCGCGTCGGGTCGCGGAGCGTTGCTGCCGCTCGTACGGATCGACACCCTTGCCACTGACGAAGAACCGCAAGGTCTCCAGCAGCGGAACCGGATCATCGGCCGGCACCGGATTCATGAAATCGAGGTTGTAGACCACATGCCCGTACGTGGCGAGATGGGCCTGGAAACGCGTGTGCCACTCATGCCACACCAGATCATCCGACCCGGCTGCCTGCTCCAGGAACTTCTGCGGCGGGAGTCTGAGCAACGAATCTGCCAGGTCGTGATGACCGCGGGTCCAGGTCGCAAGGTCGTACAGGGACTTCTCGGATTTGATCGGCGCACTGTCGAAGCCGAGCAAGAACACCTGAGCCGGCGGGTCGTCCTTGGTGCGAACCAGTGCGTCATAGAACCGGGTGAACACCACCTCGCTGGTGGCCGCTGCCGGGATGATCGTCTGCACCGCTGTGTAGTACTCCGCGGCCGCATCCACGAGCTGCTGCAGGCCGGCCAGCAACTCCTCAGTGGTCACCTCACTGATGTTGCGTGCGGTCCAGTCGCTGACGATTCGCCGATAGCGCGGATGTGAGTACGTACGCCAGCGGGTCTGACCCAGGCTCTCTCCGCCGAGGAGCGCCTGAAAGGCCCTCGGACTCTTCCACATCAGCCGCCACATTCCGGATCGGCTGTACTCGTAGTAGGCGTACCCGTTGACTGTCGGCAGCGCGACATCGCTGTCCTTGATCACATCCTCGCCCAGGACTTCCCGAAACAGGGCCTGCAGCGAGCGGGTTACCGATCCGTCGATCATGTCGGCGAAGAGCGGGGAAAGCGGGTCGGGTAGTTGCTCGACGATGCTGGCGCGGACGTACATGGCGGTGGGCTCGGGCACCGTCCAATCCGTTGGCGGGGGCGCCTCGACCTCAGCCAGTGCGGTGATCGGCCGAGCCTGCAGAATCCAGAACCTTCCGTCCGCTCGCGCCCACTCGATGTCTTGGGGTGCGCCGAAGTGGTTCTCGATGCGGGTTCCGTAGGCGGCCAACTCGGCGGCCTCGGCTTCGCTCAGCACCGGACGCCTGCGTTGGTCGGCGGGCACCGGGACCTCCTGCGTACGCTGCTCGGCGTAAATCGTCATAACGGCCTTGTCGGCAAGTTCGCTCGACACGGCACCGTCCGGCGTATGCACCACGATGTTGTCGGTATTGACCGATCCGCTGACGACCGACTCCCCGAGTCCCCAAGCCGCGCTGATCACCGTCTCATCCGGGCGGCCGTTGCTCGGGTTGGCAGTGAACATGACCCCGGCCGACTCGGCGTTGACCATCTGTTGAACCACGACGGCGAGGCTGACCGTCGTCGGATCGATGCCCTGTCGCGCCCGATAGGCCATTGCGCGGGCCGTCCAGAGTGATGCCCAGCAGTCGCGGACCGCGACCGGCAGATCCTCACGACCGCGGACGTTGAGGTAGGTGTCCTGCTGCCCAGCGAAGCTCGCCTCCGGGAGATCCTCCGCAGTCGCGGAGGAGCGGACGGCAACCGGAACGTCCTCGCCCAGAGTGGCGTACGCCTCGGCGATCTCGGCTCGGAGGGCATCGGAGACGTCCTCGGCGAAGAGTGCTCGAATCTGTGCCGAAGCGTCGTCATATCCAGCTGGATCATCCTGTGGCGCCGCGAGCGCGACGATCTTTTCGGTCAGCTGATGTTCCGCGAGGTAGGCCCGATAGGCCTCGGTGACGACCACGAAGCCAGCCGGCACTGGGGTGTCCGCGTGCGTCAGCTCGCCCAAGTTGGCGCCCTTGCCGCCGGCCTGGTCGATGTCGCTGCTGTGCAGCTCGGCAAACTGTTTGATGAAGATCATGAACCCTCCCTTCGAGAATCTACCCACGGCCCACATAGGGCATCTTGGTGGCCATCACTGTCAGGTTCGCGACATTGCTGTCCAGTGGGAGGCTTGCCATATAGACGACGGCCCGCGCGACATCGTCGAGCCGCATCCGTGGCTCAGCCCTGAGGCTGCCATCTGCTTGCAGCACCCCTTCAGCCATTGAAGTCGTCATGTCGGTGGCCGCGTTGCCGATATCGAGCTGGCCGCAGGCGATGTCGTACGGGCGTCCGTCCAGAGCGGTCGACTTGGTGAGGCCGGTAATGGCGTGCTTGGTCGCGGTATAAGCAATTGATCGCGGACGCGGCGCGTACGCGGATATGGAGCCGTTGTTGATGATGCGCCCACCCTGTGGTTGCTGCCTGCGCATGACGCCGAACGCCTGCCGGATACAGAGGAAGGCGCCAGTCAGATTGACGTTCAGCACCTTCTGCCACTCCTCCAGTGAGATCTCGTCGGGGCCCCGCGGCGGCGCACCCGTGCCGGCATTGTTGAAGAGCAAATCGACTCGACCATGGCGTGCGACCGTGACCTCGAACAGGTGGCGTACCGAAGCTTCGTCGGTCACGTCAGTTGGGATGGGATCAAGCAGCAGCTGCGGATGGACAGCTGCGAGCTCATCCAATGGCGTACGCCGGCGCCCCGCGAGCACGACTGTCCAGCCGTCAACCGCGAGGGCTGTCGCTGCCGCTGCGCCGATTCCAGTGCCCGCTCCGGTTACTACCGCGATCCTGCCGCCCATTTATGTGGCCCCCGACTTCCTGAGCTGACTTGTCAGCGTGTGCTGCACCAACGCTCACGCCTCGGTCAATGATGTATGCATGCAGATTGCCATTCTGGGAACGGGTGCCGTGGGTCCAGCACTAGGTAAGGCCCTCACTGCCGCGGGTCATCAAGTCACGATCGGCACGCGTGACCCCGAGCAGACCAAGGCGCGGGAGCAATGGGCCGGAGTCGACTTGCCACTTGCGGCGTACCAGGACCTTGACGCGGAGGTGTTGATCAACTCGACGAGTGGGGCCGGTTCGCTGCCCGCACTTCAAGCCGTGGGTGATGCCCTCAACGGCAAGGTAGTGATCGATACCTCTAACCCGCTCGACTTCTCCCAGGGCTTCCCACCTTCACTCTTCATCAGCAACACGGATTCACTCGCCGAGCAGTTGCAGCGTGAGCTGCCCGAGGCCCGGCTCGTAAAGATGTTCAACACCATGGCGAACGAAGTGATGGTCAACCCAGCCGGACTCCGTGACGACTCGACAGTCTTCGTCGCCGGCAATGACGTGGCCGCACGACAGACCGCCGCATCACTAGCCGCGGACCTGGGCTGGACCGACGTGTTCGATCTCGGCGATCTGACTGCCGCCCGCGGCCTAGAGATGTACCTTCCGCTGTGGGTGCGGATCTACGGCCAGCTCGGCCGCGCCGAGTTCAACATCAAGCTCGTGCGTTGACTTGATCAGGAGCGCCTCGCGGCCGACTCCTCCGAGACCGGCTCCTCGCCTGCGGCAGGCCCGTACTCCATCGGCTGCCCATCCGCGGGCGGCCTGGTATTGCGGATGAAGAATGCGCAAACCAGCGCAGCGATGCTGATCACGGCCGCGACCCCGAACGCACTCTGAATACCGCCGTTGAGCGCGACCAGCTCCGGCAGCCCGGCTTCGGTCAGCGTAGTTGTTCTGCTGGCCATGATCGCCACCAGCAGCGCAGCGCCCGCCGCGCCCGCCACCTGTTGCAGCGTGCCCAAGATGGCACTGCCGTGTGAGTAGAGATATGGCGGCAGCGGGTTCAACCCGGCGGTGAACGAGGGTGTGAACAGGCAGGAGAGTCCCAACATCAATAGCATGTGCACGCCAATGAGCATCCAGATCGGCGTGCTGGCATTCGCATTGCTGAACTGCCAGAGCGTGAAGGTCAGCAGCGCAGCGCCAGGAATGGTCACCACCCGCGGCCCGGACCGATCGACGATCTTGCCGACGGTTGGTCCGGCCAGGCCCATCAAGAGACCGCCGGGCAACAGCATGAGTCCGGTTGCAAGCGATCCGATCCCTCTGACGGTCTGCAGATAGATCGGCAGGAGGATGACCATACCGAACAGCGCCAGCATCGCCAGACACAACAGTGCGAGGCTCAGGCTGAACATGGGAAAGCTGAATGCACGCAGGTCAAGCAACGG
The DNA here is from genome assembly GCA_035535875.1 of Propionibacteriaceae bacterium. Taxonomy (GTDB): domain Bacteria; phylum Actinomycetota; class Actinomycetes; order Propionibacteriales; family Propionibacteriaceae; genus Microlunatus. Next base: position 4,357 of record DATLPF010000241.1, on the reverse strand, counting down.
GCTGCGTCCGCCGCGGGCAAGCCGGAGCTGCCGCCATCCGAAGATCAGCATGCAGGCCAAGCCGACTGCGATAAAGCCGAGAGCAACCTCCAGTCCTGAGGCGCCCCGACCCAGCTGGCTGAGGCCATAGACCACGCCGCCGAACGCCGGGATCGAAAGCAGGACCGAGCGCAGATCGAGTTTCTGATGACCCGCATGACCGATGTTCACCAGCCGGCGCGAGCCGTAGATCAGGGAAGCTAGCGCAATCGGCAACACCAGAACGAACATGAAACGCCACGACAGGAACTGCAGAACCAGCCCTGACAGCGTTGGACCAATGGCCGGCGCGACCGAGATCGCAATGGTGATATTTCCCATCACCACACCGCGGCGCTCGACGGGAACCAATGTCAATACGGTCGTCATCAGCAGCGGGATCATCACTGCTGTACCTGAAGCCTGGACAATGCGGGCAAGCAGCAGCAGCCAGAACCCGGGCGAGAGCGCCGCGATCAAGGTCCCAGCCGAGAACAGGCCCATGGCCAGTAAGAAGACAGTCCGGGTTGAGACCCGCTGCAGTAGGAAGCCCGTTGTCGGAATGACCACTGCCATGGTCAGCATGAACGCTGTCGTCAGCCATTGCACCGTGCGCGCAGAGATATCGAGATCGACCATCAGCCGCGGCAGCGCCACGCTCATGATCGTTTCGTTCAGGATCACCACAAATGCCGCAACCAGCAGAATCGCAATGACCTGGCGGTCCCTAGCTGGCAGCCGATGCGAGGCCCCCGCCTCATGGCTGGTTGTACTGGTCACCAGTACCCATCCTTACTTTCGTCGACGCTGCGTACGACGACTGCGCCATACGGAATGCACGGCCACGCTGCCGTACAAATAGTCAGACTCACGGTCACGACCAAACTCATCGCCAACCGCGTGCGCCGGATGCTGGCCGACGCCCATTAGACCGACAACGCTATGGGCAGGCACTGACATTCCTCAATTGAGTTTCTTGTTCGCCCAGAGCGGATCCCATTACTGTCAAAGCCATGGCGAAGAAGAAGGCGCCAAAGATCTCAAACGAGGTGTATGAGGCCGAGATGTTCCGGATGCAGACCGAGCTGGTCAAGCTCCAGGAATGGACGCGCCAGACCGGAGCCCGCATCTTGGTGCTCTTCGAGGGCCGCGACGCGGCCGGCAAAGGTGGCGCGATCAAGCGGATCACCGAGTATCTGAGCCCGCGAGTCGCCCGCATCGTCGCGCTGCCCACCCCAACTGAGCGGGAACGCGGCCAGTGGTACTTCCAGCGTTACATCGCCCACCTGCCAAGCCGAGGCGAGATCGTGCTCTTCGACCGATCCTGGTACAACCGGGCCGGTGTGGAGAAGGTCATGGGCTTCTGTACACCGGAGGAGTACTACCGCTTCCTGCGGCAGACCCCAATCTTCGAGCAGATGCTGATCGACGACGGGATCATTCTCCGCAAATACTGGTTCTCCGTATCAGACAAGGAACAATTGCGGCGCTTTCGGTCCCGGCATGCTGATCCCGTGCGCCGCTGGAAACTCAGCCCAATGGACGTGGAGTCGATCAACCGCTGGGAGGACTACTCCCGGGCCAAGGACGAGATGATGCTCCACACCGATACCCCGACCAACCGATGGTTCGTGGTGGAGTCAGACATCAAGAAGCACGCCCGGCTCAATATGATCGCGCACTTGTTGTCGACCATCCCCCACACCGAGGTACCCGCTCCTGACGTGGACCTCCCCAAGCGACTTACCTCGACCGCGAACTACCAGAGGCCCCCGCGAGAGCAGTTCAGCTACGTACCCGACTATGCAGCCACGTTCCTGGGAGATCCGGAGGCCAACAGATAGCGCGCCCTGATCTCACCCCGCATCACTCCGACTTGTCAGCGTCATGGCTGGCTATAGCCCTCTGAGATGCTGACAAGTCAGAATGAATGACACTTAACGGGGAGGCGAAGCGTGACAGTGATCCGAGCGGCGATCACCCAAACGACCTGGACCGGGGACAAGAAGTCGATGCTCGACAAGCATGAGCAGTTCGCGCGAGAAGCGAAGGCTCAGGGAGCACAGGTGATCTGCTTCCAGGAGCTGTTCTACGGGCCGTACTTCGGGATCACTGAGGATGTGAAGTACTACGCCTACGCCGAACCTGCCGACGGCCCAATTGTGCGGCGCTTCGCAGCGCTTGCCGCTGAGTTGTCGATGGTCATGGTGCTGCCGATCTTTGAGGAGGAGCAGCCGGGCGTCTACTACAACACCGGCGTGGTAGTTGACGCCGACGGCACCGTGCTCGGGAAATACCGCAAGAACCACATCCCGAACTTGGACAAGTTCTGGGAGAAGTTCTACTTCCGTCCCGGCAACCTGGGATATCCGGTCTTCCAGACCGCCGTCGGCCCGATCGGGGTCTACATCTGCTACGACCGGCACTTTCCGGAAGGCTGGCGCGAGCTCGGCCTGAACGGCGCACAGATCGTTTTCAATCCCAACGCCACAAAGCCCGGACTTTCCAACCGTCTCTGGGAAATCGAGCAGCCTGCGGCCGCCGCGGCCAACGGTTACTTCATCGCCGCACCCAACCGAGTGGGTCGAGAAGACAACGAGTACGGCGAGCTAGCCGTCACCTTTTACGGCTCCAGTCAGTTCTGCGATCCGCAGGGCAAAGTCGTCGGGCAGATGGGCAGCAACGAGCGCGAAGAGGTGGTGGTGCGCGACCTCGATCTGGACATGATCAGAGAGGTGCGCAACAGCTGGCAGTTCTACCGGGACCGACGGCCCGACTCCTACGTCGCGATCACCAAGCCATGATCGGGAGCATCTTATGACGACCACTTTGATCAAGAACGGAACCGTGATCAACAGCACCGGCACTGCAGCCGCCGACGTGCTGGTGGACGGCGAGACCATTGCCGCCGTACTGAATCCAGGATCGACCCTGCTCGGAGTTGATCTTGAACAGAGCGTTGACTCGGTCGTTGATGCCACTGGCAAGTACCTCATCCCGGGAGGCATCGACCCCCACACCCATATGGAGCTGCCATTCGGCGGCACCCAGGCCTCCGACACGTTCGAGAGCGGCACTCGAGCCGCTGCCTGGGGCGGCACCACGACGATCATCGACTTCGCCGTACAGCGCTATGGCGAGCGGGTGGAGGACGGCCTGGCAACCTGGCACGCCAAGGCGGCTGGAAACGCATGCATCGACTACGGATTCCACCAGATCATCGGCGGTGTCGATGAGTTCTCGCTCAAGGCAATGGATGCGCTGATCGAGGAGGGAGTGACCAGCTTCAAGCTGTTCATGGCGTACCCCGGGGTGTTCTATTCCGACGACGCGCAGGTCCTCAAGGCGATGCAGAAATCGGCCGAGACCGGACTGCTGGCCATGATGCATGCCGAGAACGGCCCGGCGATCGATGTCCTCGCCGAGCAGCTGTACTCGGCTGGCAAGACCTCGCCCTACTACCACGGGATTGCCCGGGCCTGGCAGATGGAGGAGGAGGCGACACACCGTGCGATCATGATCGCCGACCTGGCCGGGGCGCCGCTGTATGTGGTGCATGTCAGTGCCAAGCAAGCGATGGAGCAACTGGCGGCGGCGCGCGACAAGGGCCAGAACGTCTTCGGCGAAACCTGCCCGCAGTACCTCTATCTCTCCCTTGAAGATCAACTGGGTGCGCCGGGCTTCGAGGGCGCCAAGTGGGTGTGCTCCACACCGCTGCGCGCCCGCGCTGAGGGCCACCAGGACGCCATGTGGCAGGCGCTGCGCACCAATGACCTGCAGATCGTCTCCACCGATCATTGCCCCTTCTGCATGAAGGAGCAGAAGGAGCTCGGGCTCAATGATTTTCGGGCGATTCCCAATGGCATTGGTGGGATCGAGCACCGCATGGACCTCATGTATCAAGGTGTGGTGAGTGGCCAGGTATCCCTACCTCGCTGGGTCGAGCTGACCTCCACCACACCGGCCCGAATGTTCGGCCTCTACGGCAAGAAGGGCGTCATCCAGCCGGGCGCCGATGCCGACCTGGTGATCTATGACCCCACCGGCCATACCTCGATCGGCTACCAGAAGACCCACCACATGAACATGGATTACTCAGCATGGGAGGGCTTCGAGATCGACGGCCACGTGGACTGGGTGATGTCCCGCGGCACCGTGCTGGTCGACGATTCGGGCTATGTCGGCCGCAAGGGCCATGGCCGGTACCTCAAGCGCGGCCTGAGCCAGTACCTGCTCTGAGGTGAGCCCTTTCCGACGAGAGGACAAAAGAGATGGATTTCGGTGTCGTCCTACAGACGAACCCTCCGGCGTGGCGTACGGTCCAGCTCGCTGAGCTGTC
>DATLPF010000240.1:0-3747 GCA_035535875.1 Propionibacteriaceae bacterium | reverse complement strand
GGAGCTGCCCATCGCCGATGTCGTCGCGGCCTTCCTCCGGCTCAACGTCGAACAGCGGTCCTACGCCCGGCTGCTGGCCTGGGATGGCTTGGCCGACACGAGCAGCGACGCGGACGAGGCGGGGGGCTACTTCACCGAGATGGTCGATGACCTGCGGCGTCGGCAACGCGCGGGCGAGCTGGCTGACGACCTGGATCCGGCCTACGTGCTGCTCTTGCTGTTCGCAGCTGCGCTTGCCCCGACCGTAATCCCGCAGATCGCCCGGCGGTTCACCGGTCTGGATGTCGACTCGCTCACCTTCCAGGCGGCGTACGCCGAGCAGCTGCGGCGGGTCGTCGAGCGGCTCGCCGACTAGGTTTGCCGCGTGGCCCAGTCGGTGGAGTTGACCCTTGATCCGTCAGCCGAGGCGGCGCTTGTTGCGCAATGGGATCGCTTGGCTGCGGCTGGCGTGGCGAAGCCGCAGCGCTCGGACCCTGAGGGGCATCACCGGCCCCATCTCACCTTGTACGCCGCCGATGCCATCCCGGAAGCTGCTGAGTCAGAGCTTCCCGAGATCGTCGCCGATATCGATCTGACCGTACGCGTCGGCGCCGTCATGATCTTCGGTCCTCGCAATGGCACCTGCATCCTGGTGCGGCAGGTACTGGCATCGGTCGAGTTGTTACACCTGCAGCAGCAAGTCGCGCTGGCGTGTGAAGCCGATCCCACGGGCCAGTTCGGAGCTGGGAATTGGAGCCCTCATGTCACCTTGGCGCGTCGAGTCCTCAGCGATGATGTCGGCAAGGCAGTCAGCGTGCTGGGGTCCCATGGGGAATTGGAGGCGAGAATCCAGCGGTGCCGGCGCTGGGACGGCAAGCGCCGCACAGCATGGTGGCTTATTTGACCTGAAGCCTCGAGTCTGAACGTCGCACTGAGAGCACCAGATTGGTGACCGTGGCAATGGCGAGCGAAGCACCGAGTAGGTGTAGCGCGACCAGCCCGATAGGAAGCCCCAATTGGTACTGGGCTATGCCGACTGCTGCCTGCATGATCTCGACGAGGAGCAACAGCAGCACGGCTCGACTACGCAGCAGGACGAAGCAGACCACACTTGCGGCGATGGTCGCGTAGACCACGCTCGTGTGCAGGCGCGTCACCAGCATGCCGTCAAGTGCGTTGCGCGGGGCATTCTCATCACCGGCATGCGGTCCACTGCCTGTCACCAGGGTGCCGAGCCAGAGCGCCAGCCACATGAGAACGAAGGTGATCCGGGTGACGATCACCGGAAGACTCGAAACACTGGCAGGCGCGATGTGCCACGTCTTGCGCACCAGCCAGACCGCGAGCGTGATCAGGACCATCGACAGCAGGAAGTGCAGCCCGACAACGTACGGGTTGAGCTGAGTGAGTACGGCGATTCCACCGATGACGCCCTGCAGCGGGATGCCCAACGCCAGGGCACCCGTGAGCCAGCGCAGGTCGGACCGCGGCCGGTCGTTCTCCCGGTACAGCAGCGCGCTGATGAAGGTGAGCACCGCCGCGATGATCAGCACAAAGGTCAGCAGCCGATTCCCGAACTCGATCGCCCCGTGGATGCCGAGCTGGGGATGAGAGACGTAGGAGTCCGCGGTGCAGCGTGGCCAGGTCGGGCAGCCGAGCCCCGAGCCGGTCAGCCGAACCAGGCCGCCAGTCACCACGATCACGATGTTCATGATCAACGACACGATGGCCCAGCGCCGCAGAGCGGACGGGCCACGGACGACTCGGAGCAGCTTCGGCCCACGGCTGGGGGGCGCTTCAGTCTCCGGGCTCAGCTGCTTCACGACGTCCAACGAAAACCTTTCCAAGCGGCGAGGCCAGCGGCCACGAGCCAGGCTAACAAGACCAGCACGGGCCAGCTCTGCACCTGTCCATTCGCTGCGGCCCGCAGCCCTTCGCCCAAGGCAGCCGTCGGCAGCGCCTCAATCAGCGGACGCAGTGCAGCCGGATAGCGGGCCACGGGAATGATCAGTGCGCCGCCAATGAGCAAGATCACATAGATCAGGTTGGCGAGGCCGAGCACCGACTCGGCGCGAAGCCTGCCCGCGAGCAGCAACGCAAGGCAGACAAACGTCGCGGTAGCCAAGATCACCAGAAGAACCGCAAAGAGGGCCGATAGCGGGGTGAACCGCGGCCGCCAGCCAAACGCAAGCGCGGCACCGGCCAAGATCACCAGCTGGCCAGTCATGATCATGATCACCGCCAGCGCCTTTCCGGCGAGTAGTCCTGGTTTGCCCAGTGGCGTGGTTGCCAGCCGCTCCAACACCCCGTAGCGGCGCTCGAAGGCGGTGGAGATCGCTGTCGAGGTAAATGCTGAGGACCAGACTGCCAGCGCGAGCACCGATGGCCCAAGCAACTCCATGCTGCCGAGCGAGGCCTTGACGAACCGGCTCGCTACCAAGATCGCCACCGGAATCACCAGAGCCAGCAACAGTTGTTCGCCATTGCGGATCAGCAGCCGGGCTTCGATGAGTCCGTGTCGGAAAATTCGCTTGGCGGGAGGCGCCGGTACGGGAGCGGGGGAGAGGTCCAGTCCTTCGTCGGGCGCCGTCATGAGGTGGCTCGTGCACTGGTGTGAGTGAGGAAGACGGTCTCCAGGGTGCCGCCCGACTCGGTGAGCTGATGCACCGTTCCCGAGATGGTGACGCGGCCGCGGTCGACGATGAACACCTGGTCGGCGAGAGCTTCGGCCTCATCCATCGCATGGGTCGTGAGAAGCATGGTGACGCCATTCGCGCGGAGCTCACGCAGTAACAGCCAGGTGGCGCGACGGGCGTGCGGATCCATACCGGCCGTCGGTTCATCCAGAAAAACCAACTCGGGTCGGCCAATGAGGGCTCCGGCCAGATTCACTGCTTGCTGTTGGCCGCCGGACAGCCGCCGGTAGGAAGTTGTCGCGCATTCACTGAGTCCGAGCCGCTCGACCAGCAGCTCCACAGGCAACGGATTGGCGTATAGCGCGGCCAGATAGCGCAGAAGCTCGACTGCCTTGATCCCTGACCACGAGCCGGCGCTCTGGGGCATCAGCCCGATCCGGCCGGCGAGCTGACGGGACCCGGCTGCCTCGCCTAACACCTCGACTGTCCCGGCGGACGGCCGAATGAGATTCGTGCAGCACCGGACGAGCGTGGTCTTGCCTGCGCCGTTGGGCCCTAAGACCGCGGTGAGTACCCCGGTCTCGGCATGCAAGCTCAGCCCGTCGAGTACAGCGCGTCCGCGGAATCTGACGACTAGATCGTCGACCCGAACGGCGCTGTCGGGACTGGGCACCGAGAAATTCTAGACCGATGGCCTGAGTGAATCAGGTGAGCACGGTGCGTACCAGAAACGGCGTACGGAAGACGCCTCGAGGTTCGTACGCCGCGGCGAGCCGACGGAAATCAGCGAGTCGCGGATAGAGCCCGGCGAAGTCATGATCGGCGCCGATGGATCTTGAGCGCGCGGTAGGGATACGTGCCGCTCCAGTTACTCCGATGTCGTGGGCTTATTGGTCACCGGTGATCTCTGGTGGTCAGGTCGGTGGCCAGAATGTCAGCCAGATCGTAGGTGACCGGCTCCTCCAGCTGCTCGTACGTGCAAGAGCGCGGATCTCTGTCGGGTCGCCACCGGTTGAACTGGGCGGTGTGCCGAAACCGGTCTCCTTCCATGTGCTCGTAGCGGACCTCGACTACCAGCTCGGGGCGCAGCGGGATGAAAGACAGATCCTTTTTGGCATTCCAGCGGCTGAAC
>DATLPF010000239.1:0-15470 GCA_035535875.1 Propionibacteriaceae bacterium | reverse complement strand
CTTATTTGTGATGGCCGGATATCTCATCAAGCGCCGCGGCTCGCGCGATATGAACGCCTACGCCGGCGTGGATCGGGTGGCTCCAGTACTGGCAGGCCTACTGCTGTTCGCTGGGCTCAACACGTTGTCCCTGCCGGGCCTGGCGAGCTTCGTCTCCGAGTTCATGGTGCTGGCCGGAACCTTCAGCCGACACCCCGCGTACGCGGTGATCTCCACGCTGGCAATCGTGCTGGCTGCGCTGTACATCTTGATCATGTACCAGCGGACGATGACTGGGCCGGTTCCCGCCGACGTTCAGGAGAAGGTCACCGACCTCAATGGTCGGGAGCGGCTCGCCATGGCCCCGCTCGTGCTGTTGATCCTGCTACTCGGTGTCTTTCCGAAGCCCATGCTGTCGATCATCGAACCGGCGACGCAAGCCACGCTGCAGCATGTCGGCGTGACTGATCCGCAGCCGCGGGTTACCGCCGAGGGAGGCCGCTGATGATGAGCGCTGCCCTGCTGCCGATGGAGATCAACGCACCGTCGATCGAGTACGGCCTGCTGGCGCCGGTCTTGCTGATCTTCGCAGGTGCCTGCCTTGGGGTGTTGGCTGAGGCGCTCGTCCCCCGCGAATTGCGCCGGCTCGTACAGCTCGTCATCACTTTTGCGTCTTTGGCTCTGGCGCTGGTAACCACAGTGCTGAACTGGGCGTCCGCAGATCAGGCAGTGGTGGCAGTCGGCTCATTGGCCATCGACGGACCCAGCTACTTCATGTGGACGATCTTGCTCGTCTTCGGTGCTGCGTCGATGCTGATGTTCGCAGAAACCAAGATCGAGAATTCCAGTGTGTTCGCGCCGCAGGCTGCGGCAGTGCCCGGCACCGTTGCCGAACGGGAGGCCATCAGAAGTCGCGCCGAACATACCGAGGTCTACCCACTCGCACTCTTCGCCATTTTGGGGATGATGCTCTTCCTCGCGTCCAACGACCTGATCATGATGTTCGTCGCGTTGGAGATCTTGTCGCTGCCGCTCTATCTGCTGTGCGGGCTCGCCCGGCGCCGCCGGCTGCTGTCGCAAGAGGCTGCGCTCAAGTACTTCCTGCTGGGAGCCCTTTCGTCAGCCTTCTTCATCTACGGAGCCGCGCTGCTCTATGGCTACTCCGGCTCCTTTACCTTGTCGGCCATCGACGATGCCCTCCGTAATGGGACACAAGGTCTGGGCCTGCTGCTCGCCGGAATGGCTCTGCTCGGGGTCGGGCTGCTGTTCAAATTCGGGGCAGTTCCCTTCCACTCCTGGACTCCGGACGTGTATGCCGGAGCTCCCACAGCAGTAACGGGATTCATGGCGGCCTGCACCAAGATCGCTGCGGTGGGGGCTTTGATGCGTGTCTTCTATGTCGCGTTGGGCGCCGATCGCTGGGACTGGCAGCCACTGATGGCGATCATTGCCGTTGCCACCATGGCGGTCGGGTCGGTGCTGGCGATAACCCAAACCGACGTGAAACGGATGCTGGCGTACTCCTCCATCGCGCACGCCGGCTTCATGATGACTGCATTCGTGGGAGCATCGCAGGCGGTGACGGGCAGCCGGTCAGGGGGGTTGACCAGCATCTCCGCGGTGATGTTCTACCTGGTCGCGTACGGGGCGGCCACGATCGGCGCATTCGCACTCGTGACGATGGTCCGCGACCCCACGGGTGAGGCGACTCCGCTTAACAGCTGGGTGGGTTTGGGCCGCCGGGCGCCGCTGGCGGCGACGATCTTCTCGATCTTCATGTTGAGCTTCGCGGGCATCCCGCTGACCAGTGGCTTTGTCGGCAAGTGGGCGGTGTTCGCCGCCGCGTGGAGTGGCGGGATGGAATGGCTTGTTGTCGTCGCGGTCGTGATCAGTGTGGTGGCGGCCTTCTTCTACATCCGCGTCATCGTGTTGATGTTCTTCGTCGAGCCGAGAATTATGGCGACCAGCGTCGTACGTCCTGGCTGGACCACGCTCGCGGCAGTGGGCGTTGGGGTGGCCGCGACGGTAGCCTTCGGGGTGTTCCCGGGTCCGCTCTTGGCCCTCGCCCAGCAAGCTGGTGAGTTCATTCGCTGACGCGGACAGGAGGAGGAAGGGTGCTGGCTGAACAGACGCGAGACGAAGTGTTCGAGTCCTCTGTCCGCGCCCAGCTCGAGCTGATCGAGGCGGCACTGCTCAAGGCTGCCGAGGCGGACTCCGACATGGTGACAGAGGCCGCGCAGCACATCATCGCCGCTGGTGGAAAGCGCTTCCGACCGTTGCTTGTCATCCTCGGCTCCTCTATCGGCCCGCACGCCGCCACCGATGATGTGGTCAAGGCGGCGGTGGTCGTCGAGCTAACCCACGTGGCCAGCCTTTACCACGATGACGTGATGGATGAGGCTCGAATACGGCGCGGCTCGGTGAGCGCGAACTCACGCTGGGGAAACACCGTGGCGATCCTTGTCGGAGATCTGCTGTTCGCCCGCGCCTCCGACATCGTGGCCGAGCTGGGCCCAGAGTTCGTGCGGCTCCAGGCACGTACGTTCTCCCGGCTCGTGCAGGGTCAGATTGCCGAAACCGTCGGCCCCAGCGGTGCGGATCCGCTTGACCACTACCTGCGGGTCGTGGCCGACAAGACCGGCTCCTTGATCGCGACATCGGCGCTGTTCGGTTCCAAGATCTCCGGTGCGACTGCATACCTGCAGCGGGTCATGGCCGACTTTGGCGAGCAGATTGGTGTGGTGTTCCAGCTGAGCGACGACATCATCGACATCACCAGCGACGACACCGGCAAGACGCCCGGAACCGATCTTCGCGAGGGCGTCCCGACGCTGCCGACGCTCTTGGCCCGCAGGTCGGCTGACCTGTCCGACGCCCGACTGCTCGAGCTGCTCGACTGCGATCTGCATGATGACGACGCACTCCGTGAAGTACTGGACCTGCTGCGTCGCCACCGCTGTATCGATGAGGCTCGCAGCGAAGTGCGCCGCCGTGCCGAAGCCGCGCGCGTCCTTCTCGACCCCCTCCCCGCCGGTCCGGCCCGAGACGCTCTTGACGACCTGTGCACCACCGTCGTCACGCGTACCGTCTGATCTGCTCCTCTAGGTGTCAACATCCCACGCTGCGCGGAATGTTGACGCTGTGCATGGCGTGCATGCCGCGTACAGCGGGACCAAGCTGCGTACGGGCTCAGAGTGCTGGTGGCAAAGGACGTTCTAGGGCTTCTGGCGAGCCGACGCCGCCATTAGCTCGCGATGATTGTTCGTCCGCGCACGTATAGCCGTCGCGATTGATCAAGGGCTGCGCTGAGATCGGCCATTGTGCGTCGGGCGTTCCGCGGCATGACGTCTGACCAGATGAAGCGCGTCATCCCGCGACTGCCAGCGCGCATCGCATCCTCGCGGCGCTTCTCCCGAATGACGCAGTCGGAGGCCGACTCGCCAGGTCGGAGCAGTCTTTGATACTTGACCTTCCCATCGAACTCACCGAGATGGCGGAAGTCCTCCCAGTAGAAATCCGCGATGCCGATCAGCTGGCCTCGGGGTCCGAGGACACGGAACTGGAGCTCCGGCATCGGGATGCCGTAGCGATAGCACTGCACGCGCGTGACCGATTCGCCGGGTGAGTCAGACCGGCCGTCGGCAAGCCTCATCGCGGCACGCGCCTTAACCGAGCCCGGGAACAAGGAGAAGCGATCATGCAACGCATCGAGCGATTCTTTGAGCTCTGGGCTGCGATGAAGCGCTGAATCGGCGGTCACCACACCGCCCTCAAGACTTGAGCGACAGGCCACCTCCCAGACGGCACGAGCGGGAACGGACGCGAGGATGCCCTCGTATGATCCGATCTCGTCCTCGATGTCTCGCCTAGTGCCGTGATGCACGATGCCGGCCTCCGTGCGCGTAGAGCCGTTGTCCAGCCGTACGAGGTGGACGATTTCGAGTGACGTGTCGTGGATGTCGAAGCCGTGCAGCGCGGCGGCAGAGACGCCCGTGAGAGCGACTCGCCCGCATTGACCAGCCAAGGCAGCTCTGGCGTACAGCACATGCTTCGCTGAGGGGTCTGCGGTCGCATAGATATCGGCGGGTGTGTAGAACCCGCGACGCAGGCGTACGAGGGTTCCCGCGCGAACCGCAGCAGCGAGAGTGCGATCAGTTTCGCCGCAGTCCAAGGCCTGCCGTCGGCTGAAGATGCCGCCGCTCGCCCGGATGATCTGTCCGAGATTCTGGGTCATGGAGCCACCTTGGGGCTTGACTCGACCTCGCGGAACCACCTTGGACTAGATCTGTGGATACCTTCTCGAGGCTGTACCCAGACTCTTCACGCTGTGCATGCCATGCACGCCACGTACAGCGCAAACATCCCACGCTGCGTGGGATACCGAGCGAGAGCGAGGGATCGGCGGGCTACCAGATCTTGACCCGCTGGTCCTCGTCGAGCCAAAGGGCGTCGGAGTCCTGCACGTCAAAGGCGGCGTAGAACTCCGGGAGGTTCCGAACGATCTGGTTGCAGCGGAACTCGGGCGGGGAATGGGGGTCGGTCGCCATCCGCTGCAGCAGCATCTCGGTACGCACCTTGGCTTGCCAGACTGCCCCCCAACTCAGGAACAGCCGCTGCTCGGGGGTATACCCGTCTCGCTCGGGCTCGGGGCTTTCGTAGTGTGCGATCTGGTACGCCTTGTGGGCGATCGAGAGCCCACCAAGATCACCAATGTTCTCACCGATGGTCAGCTGACCGTTGACCCGATGCCCCGGCGCCTGCGCCGGTATCAAGACGTTGTACTGGTCGATCAGCGCCTTCGTTCGCTCTTCGAAGGTCTCGCGGTCCTTGTCGGTCCACCAGTTGCGCAATGCTCCGTCGCCGTCACAGGTGGAACCTTGATCATCAAAGCCGTGTCCGATCTCGTGTCCGATCACGGCGCCAATGCCGCCGTAGTTGACGGCGTCATCTGCATGCACGTTGAAGAATGGCGGCTGCAGGATGGCAGCCGGGAACACGATCTCATTCTTCAGCGGGTGATAGTAGGCGTTGACCGTCTGCGGCGTCATCAGCCATTCTTCGCGGTCGATCGGCTGGCCAATCTTGTTCAAGGCGCGGTTCACCTCGAAGTCGGCCACCCGCGTCACGTTGCCGATCAAATCGTCTTGGGTGATCACCAGCGAGGAGTAGTCCCGCCACTTGATCGGGTATCCGATGTGCGGGCGGAACTTGGCGAGCTTGTCGAGTGCGCTTTCCTTGGTTTCCTCGGTCATCCAATCAAGATCGGTAATGGAGCGCCGGTACGCCTCGATCAGATTGGCGACCAGCTGATCCATGCGCTCCTTGGCGACCTGCGAGAAGTGACGGTCGACATAGATCTGCCCGACCGCCTCACCCACCGAGGCTTCGACCAGCGCCACACCTCGCTTCCAGCGCTCGCGAAGCTCGGGCGTGCCCGACAACACGGTCCCGTAGAAGCGGAAGTTCTCCTCGACGAAGGCGCTCGACAGATAGGGCGACAGCGAGCTGATGACCTTCCACCTTGCCCAGGCTCGCCACGCCGGCAGCCGATCCTCGGTGATCAATGCCGACACCTCGGCGAAGAACGACGGCTGCATCGCCACTAGTTCACCCATCTTGGCCGCGGCAATATCAGCCCCCGCCAGGAACTCCCGCCAATGCAGTCCAGGACAGCTGTCGGCGAAGTCATCCAGGCTCATCAGGTTGTACATCAACCGGAGGTCACGACATTTCACCTTGTCCCAATGCGTCGCGGCAATCTCGGTCTCAAGATCGAACACCAGCTGTGCCTGAGCCGTGGAGTCCTCAATGTCAGCGAGCGCGAAGGACGCCGACACGTGTCCCCGATACTGCGCGCGAATGTCGGAATACTCCCCGAGTCGGTAGTACTCCTCGTCCGGCAGACCCAACCCACCCTGGCCGGCAAACATCACGTATCGGTTCGGGTCGCCCGGGTCAGGTTCCGCCTGAAGCGCCACCAGCCCAGGCACCGCCTTGCGTGCGAAGCCACCGACCATGCGGGTGAGGTCGGGCACGGTCTCCACGGAATCGATCGCGGCCAGCAGCGGCAAGATCGGGCTGGCACCCGCTAGCTCGGCCGTTTCCTCGTCCATGAAGCTGGCGTACAGATCGGCGATTCGGGCGGCGTCGGAGCCGGGCGTACCGCCCTCGAGTGTGGTGATGATGTCGCGGACGGCCGCTTCAGCTTGGTCGCGCAGCTCCATAAAGGCACCGGTCAGAGGCTTGTCGGCCGGGATCTCGGTCGTGTTGAGCCACGTCCCGTTCACATGCCGGAAAAGATCGTCTTGAATGCGGACGTTGGGGTCGAAGCTAGAGAAGTCGATCGGAGGTCTCTGAGCAGAAGTCTCAGTCACTCGCACATGCTACCGATCAGTAGGACAATTCATCTGAGCTGCTTGCGCATCCGACACTCGCAGCTGCTTCGAGCCCTGCGCGCAGCTATTAGACAATCAGAGCCAGTTGACGTTGATCGGCTTCGCGGTCACTTTGACGACAGCGGCCGCTCTTCCCGTAAGCATGCCGGAACAGTTTCCGGATCGGCCCTGGTACGTACAGCTACCCGACAGCTTCAGATTGAGCGGAATCTCGATCCGAGCCTGTGTTCCGGCGTAGGTGATCTTGGGTTTCCGGAAGGGATCACCTCCGCTCTGCCGCCAGGTGATGCTGCTCTTGGTGTAGCGGTACTTCGAGTCGAACTTCATCGGGCAGTTCTTTGGATTGAGCGAATTGGCCTGGAGGCACTTATTGAAGCTCTTCTTGGTTGCCGAGATAACGGCCTTCTTGCCCGAGTTCGTCAGCTTGCTTTGAATGCGGTAGGTGTCGGCCTCGACGTACGGACTCTTTACCAGCACGACGTTCTTGGACCCGTAGCCGACATAGGGCAGCCCGGTGGTGAATGCGTACGAGCCAGGCAGCACCGCGACTGAGTCCTGGTCCACTTTCACTCCATTGATCTTGACCGGAACCGATCCGCTCACAATGAAGCCGAGATCGAGGTCTTTGACGGCACGGCTGACCTTCCAGGTGTCTGCCACCTTGACTACGTCGAAGGACTCGCTGACAGCAGAATTGCCGAGCGTGTAGGTCGCAGGCACCGACGTCGCATGTTGATCTTCGACAACCGGCACATCGATCTCGGTCAGCGCTGCCCGATTCTGGGATTCGGCGAGTACCTCATTGGTCAGCAGAGGCCCGGTGGGCGCTGGATCGGCTGCGTAGGACAGGGCAGCGACCGCGTCGCCGGCAGCAAGAGCCTGCAGGTATGCCGTCACCGCATCCGAAGGTCGCGGCGTGCTCTGTGGAGCACCACTCTGAGCCGGATTGCTCTGCTGTCCCTGGGCACTCGTGCTGCCGCCAGGATCGGCAGCCGTCCCGCCGCGCGTCGCCACCACCACGGCGAAGACGGCCATCAAGATCACCGCCAACGAAGCTGCCCCGACAATGATCAAGATCTTGCCTCTGCCTTTGGGTCGCGGCGGGGGCTGAGCTGGACCTGCGCCATACGGGCCAGGAGATGCTCCGTACGGATCATGCTGGGGGGCGCCTTGCCATTCGGGAACCTGTTCCTCAGGGGCGAAGGGTCCGAAGGAGTAACCAGAGGCGGTGGGCGGCCCGGCGGGCGAAGGCCGCTGCGGATACCCGTACGGTGTCAGCGGTTGCCCAGGACCTGGGCCGGGGTTGGCCCCCCGACCTGGCATCGGTGGCTGAGGGCCGCCGTACGGGTCGTTCGAGCTCATGGTCCGTCTCCTGACCGGTCGTCCTCAATGCAGCACACCCTAGTCAGCCAAGGGGACAGCCGTGCGGTTCGCGGGCAGAGTGGGCCGATCTGAGACGGCGCTGCGAGCCGCGGATCCAAAAGCGCGATGGCGAGCAGGGCATCAATGTGGTTGATGGCTGGGGCAGTCAAGCTAACGGACGGTCCAGGTATCTCCGCCATTGATCATTGCCTGGAGGGCGTCGTCGTCGTTCCCCAGGCTGGCGGCCAACGCCACTTGGTCACGGGCCAGATCGTCATACGTCGGCGCTTCAACATCGCGGAAGATGCCAATCGGTGCGCGGTGCAGCACACCGGCATCGGTCAGCCGGGAAAGCGCGAAGGCGAAGGATGGATCCGCCAGATGAGCATCGTGTACGGCCAACGCGTCCTCACCAACCTCGGCCACCTCGACCACGGAGAAGGCCCCGGTCTGCGGATCCCGGACGACGCCGAGGTGGCCGTCGACACCGAAACGGATCTGCTCGCCATGAGTCAGCGGGATGATCGCATCAGCCGACGTGGCGGGCTCCTTGATCGCATCGAAAGCCCCGTCGTTGAAGATCGGGCAGTTCTGGTAGATCTCGACCAGCGAGCTGCCGCGGTGCGCGGCAGCCGCCCTCAGCACTCCTGTCAGGTGCTTTCGGTCAGAGTCGATGGTCCGCGCAACAAAGGTTGCCTCGGCGCCGAGCGCGAGCGAGACAGGGTTGAACGGATTGTCCAAAGAGCCCATCGGCGTGGACTTGGTGATCTTGCCAATCTCCGAGGTGGGGGAGTACTGGCCCTTAGTAAGCCCGTAGATCCGGTTGTTGAACAGCAAGATCGTCACGTTCACGTTGCGGCGCAGCACATGGATCAGATGGTTGCCACCGATGGAGAGCGCGTCACCGTCACCAGTGATCACAAACACCGCCACGTCCTCGCGTGACGTGGCGACGCCGGTGGCGATCGCCGTCGCTCGGCCGTGGATCGAGTGCAGGCCGTAGGTGTCCACGTAGTAAGGGAAACGAGACGAGCAGCCGATGCCGGAAACGATCACGGTGTTCTCGCGCTTGATCCCAAGCTCAGGCATGAAACCCTGGAACGCCGCCAGCACCGCGTAGTCACCGCAGCCTGGGCACCAGCGGACCTCCTGATCACTCGTGAAGTCCTTGCGATTCAGGGGCTCCAGGGAAAGGGGTACGCCAGCAAGGCCTCGGTAGCTCTGCCCTGTGCCGTTCGGACGGAGCGGGGAAGTGGGCATGTCCAAAGCCTTTTGGGTTGGCGGGTGATCAAGCTCCGAATGCAGCTGATCCACGGCGGTCACGGGTCCGTTCCTTCCAATTGATCGATCTCGGCTTCAAGATCACGAGCGAGTTCGCTGAGCGAGATCGGCAATCCGCGAACCCTGGAGTAGCTTCGAATGTCCACCAAGTACTTGGCCCTCAGCAGCAGCGCCAGCTGGCCGAGGTTCATCTCCGGAACGATCACCCGTTCGTAGCGATGCAGAATGTCACCCAGATTTGCTGGGAACGGGTTCAGATGCCGCAGATGCGTATAGGCGATCAGCCGGCCGGTGTTGCGCACCCGGCGGGTCGCGGCGACGATCGGCCCGTAGGTGGAACCCCAGCCAAGCACCAGAACCCGGGCATGGCGACCGTCCGAATCGGCCGGATCGTCCACGGTCAGGTCAGGAACGTCTTGGACGATCCCGTTGATCTTGGCCTGCCGGGTACGGACCATTTCCTCGTGGTTGGCCGGATCGTAGGAAACTGCGCCGGTGTCCTTGGCCTTCTCGATGCCACCGATGCGGTGCTCGAGGCCGGCGGTTCCCGGGATCGCCCATGGCCGGGCGAGGGACTCGGGATCGCGCAGGTAGGGCAGGAAAACGGGGTCACCAGATTTGTCCGTGGCGTTGGTCGATTGCGCGAACTGCGGGTCGATCGCCGGGATGGCGTTGATGTCCGGTATCAGCCACGGCTCTGCGCCATTGGCAATGTAGCCGTCGGACAAGATCACCACCGGGGTCCGGTACTTGATCGCCAACCGTACGGCCTCGAGGGCAGTGGGGAAGCAATCGGCGGGGGATTGGGCTGCCAGCACCGGAACCGGTGCCTCACCATTGCGGCCGAACATCACCTGAAGGAGATCGGCCTGCTCGGTCTTGGTCGGCATGCCTGTGCTCGGCCCAGCACGCTGGATGTCACAGATGATCAAGGGCAACTCGGTCGCGACGGCCAGCCCGATGGTCTCCGACTTCAGTGCGACGCCGGGTCCGGAGGTCGTGGTGACGCCGAGATGTCCGGCGAAGCTCGCGCCCAGCGCAGCACCCACACCGGCGATCTCATCCTCTGCCTGGAAAGTAGTGACACCGAACCGCTTGTGCTTGCTGAGTTCGTGCAGTACGTCCGACGCGGGAGTGATCGGATAGGACCCGAGGAAGAGCGGCAGACCGGCCTTCCTCGATGCGGTGATCAGTCCGTACGCCAGGGCCAAGTTCCCTGAGATCTGCCGGTACTTCCCTGCCGGCATAGGCGCCGGCGCCACCTCGTAGGTGACGGCGAACACCTCCGTCGTCTCGCCGAACGCGTACCCGGCCTTGAAGGCGGTGATGTTGGCGTCGCGGATCTCAGGCTTGGACGCAAACTTGGTGGTCAGGAAGTTGATCGTGCCCTCGGTCGGTCGGTGATAGAGCCAGGTCAGCAGCCCCAGCGCGAACATGTTCTTGGCCCGAGTGGCGTCCTTGCGAGTAAGACCGAACCGCTTGACCGCTTCGACGGTCATGCCGGTCAGGTCGAGAGCGTGCACCTGGTAGTCGTCTAGCGAGCCGTCGGTGAGCGGATCGCTGTCGTAGCCGACCTTGGCCAGGTTGCGCTTGCTGAAGTCAGCTGAATCGGTGATGATCACGCCGCCACGTGGCAGGTCGGCAATGTTGGCCTTGAGGGCTGCGGGATTCATCGCGACCAGCACATCCGGCCGATCGCCGGGGGTCACGATGTCGTAATTGGCGAAATGCAGCTGGAAACTGGACACCCCGGCCAAGGTGCCGGCGGGTGCGCGGATCTCGGCCGGGAAGTTCGGCAGCGTTGAAATGTCGTTGCCGAATACTGCCGAGTCGGACGTGAATCGATCGCCCGTGAGTTGCATGCCATCGCCCGAGTCCCCGGCGAATCGGATCACGACCCGATCGAGGGTATTGACCTGCTTCACTACGCTGCGTGCCTTCTTCCTGTGGCGTGCCTCATCCGCTTGTAAGGGTCAGGGGGGTTCGTGGCTGCGATCTCCGCTGAGGCTGCCGGCTAACCCCATGATAGGCAGGCATTCCTGTGACGCCTGGGACTTTCAGCCCCTGAGAACCAATGAGACGTGGATGTTATATGCCGCGTTGGTCCGCGACAGGCCGCATTACGGTGGATCTGTGCGCTGGGTCGACTGGTATGGCGACGGGTCGCTGTATGTGGTGGATGTCGCCTTGGCGTGCTGCGCTCTGGAATTTGATGCCGCCTCGCCAGCTGCTGCGGTCCCTCCGCCGACTCTTGACGACCAGGCGCAGGTGGCTGTGATTATTTCTGGCACCGTGACCGATCGGTTGGCGCCAGCCGTCGCGGCGATCGTCGATGGCTGCGAGCAGCAGGCTGGGCGCCGACCGGCGGTTATCTCCTTCGGGGCCTGTGCCTCCTCAGGCGGTCCGTACTGGGACTCCTACGCCGTGACCAAGGGGATCGACCAGCTGCTGACCGTCGACGCATACGTCCCGGGTTGTCCGCCTCCGCCAGAAGCGCTGTCGGCGGTGCTGGACCAGATTGCGGGGCGGGTCGCGTCGTGACGGAGGTGTTGCCTGAAGACTGGCTTGCCGAGGTCGAGTCGTTGAAGGCGGACGGTTTCGACTACTTCGACTGGCTCGGCTGCGTGGACGAGATCGGTCGGCGGGACTGTCTCCGGGTCGTTCTGGTCGTGCGGAATGTGGGCCACGAGGCGGAGCCGAGGACGCTGAGCTGTTCGCTGCCCCGCGATGACCCGCGGATCGACACGGTGAGTGACGTCTTTGCCGGCGCAGCATGGCACGAGCGGGAGGTGGCCGAGCTGTTCGGTGTCGAGTTCGTTGGGGGTGATCACCGTCGGCTGCTACTCAACCCCGAGTTCGAGGGGACGCCATTGCGCAAGGATCAGGTCCTGGCCGCGCGCGCCGGGATGAATTGGCCTGGTGCCAAGGAGCCAGGAGAGACAGAGGCGTCGCCAGGCCGTCGGCGGCTGGTGCCTCCTGGCGTTCCTGATCCTGTGGTGTGGGGTGATCGCGATGCGTCGCAGCCGCTGGCTGACCCGGCGGAGGTGGCCGAGTCGGCTGTTGGCGGCAGGGTTCGGCGGAGGCGTACATGACCGGGCCTGCGCCCCCCTCGCATCGGTGGATCCGGCTGATCGAACCCGCCTGCACGTCCTGCATGATCTGCGCCCGGGAGTGTCCGAGCTGGTGTATCAGCATTGATTCGCATACCGAGCCGATATCGGATCTGCCGCCGACGGCCCGCGAGCGTACCCGGAATGTGCTTGACCGTTTCGCTATTGACTGGTCGCTGTGTATGTACTGCGGCATCTGCGTCGAGGAGTGCCCGTACGACGCCCTGGAATGGGTCGGCGACCTGACTCAGCCGGAATCGAGCCGGGAGTTGCTGGTCCAGGAGATGGTGCAGCCGCCTTCCGACGCGAAGTGATAACAACAGCACCGAGGTTCAAAAGATGAACTGGTGGCGCTCGCCGACCGGTGGGAGGCTGTCGCTATGCGGAGCTATGGCCAGTACTGCCCGATCGCTCGGGCATCGGAGCTGCTCGCCGAGCGCTGGTCAATCATCATCCTGCGCAACATCGTGATCTTGGGTTGTAGGACCTTCAACGAGATCGCCGACGGCGTGCCCGGCTTGTCTCGTGGCCTGCTGTCAAAGCGGTTGCGGGAGCTGCAGAAGGCCGGGGTGATCGTGATCCGTCCCAAGCTCGACGGACCCGGATCGACGTACGAACCGACGGAAGCGGGTCGGGAGCTGTCAGAGGTCATGGCTGCACTTCAGGGCTGGGGATCCAAGTGGGCGGATCTGACACCCAGAACAGGCTCACCCCGGCGTAGTGCTGTGGATGTGGGCGACATTCTTCATCGACCGCGACCGGCTGCCGCAGCGCCGGGCCTTGGTGCGCTTCGACTACCCGACCCTGTCCGGGCCCGGCAGTCGCTGCTGGCTGCTTATCGAGCGGGGTGACGCCGAGATCTGCGAGAGGTATCCAGGCGGCGAGGAAGATCTTGTCGTGGTGGTCAACGATCCGGTGATGTTCGCGCGCTGGCACCTTGGCGAGGTCGCATGGGGTCACGCCTTGCGGATTGGGGCGATTGAACTGCGAGGTTCCCGAACACTGGCCCGCGCCCTCCCAAACTGGCACCGCGATCATGGACGCGGGCCGCAGCCGTTGCATCCCCTCGAGCCCTCTCCGGATCGCGTCGGCCGGGCAGCGGTCGCCGCCCCCATCTGAGTTGCCATATCGCAAGCTAAGGGCGCCGGCCAGGTTCAAACGTTGCACTTCTACTCTCGCTACACCGAGATCACCATCGACCTGTCTGAAGACCTTTTGAGGACAGGAGGATGTAATGGAGATCGACGGATTCTTGGGAGCGGTGCTGGAACCGGGCGACAACGGCTACGAGGGGGCCAGGGAGATCTGGAACGGCGACATCCAGCGCCGGCCTGCCGTGATCGCCCGCTGTGAAGGGACGGCGGATGTCCTGGCTGCAGTGCGATTCGCTCGAGAGCGGGAGATGGCGGTCGCCGTGCGAGGCGGCGGGCATGCCGTAGCAGGACACGCGCTGTGTGATGACGGAGTGGTGATCGACCTCTCCCCGATGACCGCGGTGCGGGCTGATCCGATTGCCGGCATGGTCCGGGCACAGGGCGGCTGTATGTGGCGGCACGTTGATCACGAGACCCAGGCCTTCGGGCTGGCCCTGACTGGCGGCATCGTTACTCACACTGGCATTGGCGGGCTGACTCTGGGCGGCGGGATCGGTCATCTCATGCGCCGCTTTGGGCTCACGATCGACAGCCTGGTTTCCTGCGATGTGGTCACCGCGGATGGGGAGCTCCTCGTGGCGAGTGAGCGCGAGCATCCCGACCTGTTCTGGGGGCTGCGGGGCGGTGGCGGCAACTTCGGGATCGTCACGTCCTTCGAATACCAGCTGCACCCGCTGGGCCCGATGGTGCTCGCTGGCGTACTGGCGTGGCCGATGGCACAGGCGGCCAAAGTGTTACAGACCTTCCGTGACTTCATCGCCGAGGCGCCTGACGAGGTTGGGATCATGGCCAACCTGCGGCTCGCGCCACCGTTGCCGGTTTTCCCCGAGGCGCTCTGGGGACAACCGGTCGTGGCTCTCATCGTCTGCTACGCGGGACCCATCGAGGAGGGGCGGGAGGTGCTCCGCCCTCTTCGGGAGTTCATGGCGCCTGCTGTCGACGCCGTTGGCCCCAAGCCGTATGTGGTCCACCAAGCCCTGTTCGACCCGGCCTATCCGCATGGTCGTCACTACTACTGGAAGTCGTGGAAGCTGCCGCCCCTCAGCGACGCCGCAATCGAGGTGATCGTAGAGCAGGCCAGAGCCATCAGCTCGCCGCTTTCGGCCGTCCCGATCTTCACCCTGGGCGGAGCCGTAGCCCGGGCCGAGGACGACGCCACGGCCTTCTCCGGTCGCGGCTGTGCGCACGACATCAACTTCGTGGCTTCCTGGCTCCCCGACGATCCCGAACCCGAGCGTCACAAGGCTTGGGCGCGCACGGCCTGGGAGGCGATGCGTCCGTACAGCGATGGTGTATACGTCAACTTCCTCTCCGACGAACCGTCAACTCAGGTGCGGGTCGCGTACGGCGCCGCCAAGTACGCCAGGCTGACTTCGCTGAAGAGTAAGTACGACGCGACGAACTTCTTCCGCTTCAATCAGAACATCGCACCCGAGACTGAAGTGGATCTTGGCCTCAGGTGACGAGGTGGGCGTACGGATCAGTCACTTCCTGATCACCGCGGAGTACCCAGAATTCATTGCCCTTGGGGTTGGCGCGCGTCACCCAGCCGCTGCCATCCGGCCGGCGATGATCGGCAATCTGCGTGGCATGACTTTTGGTAGGCGTTGCGGGAGTCGATCGTGGTATGGCTAATCCGAGACGTCACAAACTCGCTATGTCGGACATAACGAGCGGCAGATGGGATGGACGAACGTGTTTGAGGACCTAGAAGGCCAAGTCGCGGTGATCACGGGTGGAGCTCGAGGACTCGGACTCAGCATGGCCCAAGCACTTGCGAAGTCTGGAGCCAAGATCGCTTTGCTCGACGTGCTCGCGGACGTCGCAAACAGTGCAGACACGGTTCAGCGCGAGTTCGCCGTAGAGAGCGTTGGTGTGGTAGCAGACGTCACCGACGACGGCAGCGTCGCCGCGGCGTTTGCCGAAGTTAGTCGCACGCTCGGTTCGCCCAGCATTCTGATCAACGCGGCCGGCATCACCGTCTGGGAAGACAGCATCGACGTCTCGAAAGAGTCTTGGCAGCGAGTGATCGACATCAATTTGACGGGTACGTTCCTGTGCTGTCAGGCGCTCGCGCGGGCCTGCACTGCAGCTGGCAAGGGGGCCGTAATCGTCAACGTCTCGTCAATGTCGGCGCGAGTCGTGAACCTTCCCCAACATCAAGCGTCGTATCACGCATCCAAGGCCGG
>DATLPF010000238.1:0-2053 GCA_035535875.1 Propionibacteriaceae bacterium | reverse complement strand
GCTTCGGCCCAGCTGATGGTGCGTGGCTATCAGGGCAGTGATCTTGCTGGGCTGCTGCCGACCTGGCAGTCCTTCGGGGTCGATTCCTATGCGCAATACATGGCTGCCGTGTCGAGCCTGCAGAAGACGATCATGAGCGATACTGCGAGCATTCAGCCAGAACTACTCGCCACCACTGTCTTCTCCCACAAGGCTGCTGACCCGGGCCAGGCGGTCGGCTCGGTCTATGGGCTGCATGCGATCGCTGAAGGCGCCACACTTGCTCATGCCTTGGACAAGCTGGGAGTTGATGATCCTGACATTTCGCAAGCCGTGAAGACGCTGTACGAAAGTGTGATCGGTGAAGACGACCGAGCGGTCCCCAGCCAGCAGCAACGACAGAATGCGCGAGAGCAACTGCACGGCTTTCATCTGAGCCGGACCTGGTTCCGAGGCTGATTGGGGCCTGATCAGTCCTGATCCTGGCTCGGGGTTAGCGCGAATCCGGCAACGGCACCGATGACCGTGATCGCCGGCGGCTTGACGCGTGCCTCCTGGGTGCGTACGGCGATGTCGGCCAGCGTGCCGCGTACGGATTGCTGGCTTGGCATGGCGGCATCAGCGATGGTCATGGCGGGGGTATCGGCAGCTAGCCCATTCTTGATCAATTCCGCGGTGATGGCAGGCAGCGTTGCGACCCCCATCATGATCACCAAGGTGGTATTGGCCTTGGCGAGGGCCTGCCAGTCGAGGGTCGACCCCGGATCGCCGGGTGGGGCATGGCCGGAGATCACAGTGAAGCCCTGGGTGAGCTCCCGGTGGGTCAACGGCACACCCGCTAGCGCTGGGCCCGCGATGGCCGAGGAGACGCCTGGGATCACGATGACGGGGATGCCGGCCGCCGCACAGGCCTGCCACTCCTCGCCGCCTCGGCCGAAAACGAAGGGATCACCGCCCTTGAGCCGAACCACGGTCTTGCCGGCCGATGCGTGCTCGATCAGGATGTCGTTGATTCGCTGCTGGGATGTGGAGGCGCCGCGCGGAATCTTGGCTACCTCGATGATCGACGCCTCCGGCCGTGCATGCTGCAATGCCGCGAGGGGGGCCAGCCGGTCACAGACGATAACGTCGGCGTCCTTGATCGCCTCAAGACCTGCGACAGTCAGCAAACCCAGGTCTCCCGGGCCACCGCCGACCAAGATCACAGTGCCGGCACCAGTGGGTCGCTCGGTCGTAGCCTGCGACAGGGATACCGCCGGCACACCATGATCACGAGCAGCTGCCGCGATGGCCTGGTCGCGCTCGGCAGCACCCATGGCTGGAACGACCAACGCGACGCCGCGGAAGTCATCGGGAGCCGGCGGTCGGCGCCGTATGATCAACAATCCCCTCGCCGCGAGGTCGGCCACGGTGGCTCCGATCTCCGGTGCGACCACAGTCACCACGGCGCCCGAGTCCAGCAGTCGCCGGATGGCTGAGAGGGCTGCAGAGCCGGCGCCGCAAACCAGCACCGGTAAACCGTCCAGCTCGAGGCTGGCGGCAAAGCCTGAAGGCGGCTGGATCTGCATGGCGGCGCGAGGCTATCACTGTGTTGTATTGCACTCTGACAGGCAGCCCGCCAGATTCGCCTCCTTCGTCGTTCGCGAACGGCCGCTGCTTAGTCACCCGTCCCTGGCGCTAAGGTCAGGCGCCTAGCGGAAGCGCTGCTGCCAACATTGGGGGTAGGTGTGGTGTTTCCATCTGTCAACGGCTGAGCCGATAAGACGTCGCTACGCCAGCCGTGCCCGTACTTGTCCCTCCATGACCCGCTGTAGCAACATGACCGTTTCGTCATCGAGGTCGACGCCGAGCGTTCGAGCCTGCGCAGCGAGCTGGAGCGTAAGCCGCTCGGTTTCGGCCACATTGCCGGCCGCGTGCTCGGTGCGGATTCGCACCGCCAACAAGAGTTCATCGCCCGGCGCCGCGAGCAAGGCCCGAGACGCCGCCCAGCGAGCCCGTTCCAGGTCTCCAGCCAGCAGCGCGCGGTCGGCCAGCTCGACTCCGATGTCGCGTAGGCAGGAGATCATGTCCGTCC
>DATLPF010000237.1:0-4375 GCA_035535875.1 Propionibacteriaceae bacterium | reverse complement strand
GGCGGAAATCCGGCCCATGAGATTTCCGATCGACAACCCGTCGCGAAAGCACTTGAGAGTGAGGGGAAACGCCATGCACTCATCGGCTGAGGCCGTGTTAGCTGAGGCCGGCCGCGACTTCTGGCGCGGCGTGCTCGCCGCAGGCGGATTCACCGCGATACCCCGGTGGACCCGCAATCCGATCGCAGGAGTCGCCGTGCACGACGCGGCGATTCCCGAGGACCTCGTGGCGGCGTTGCGCCGGCTGGCGGACGAGCTGGCGGTTCCGGTCAGTTCGGTGTTGTTGGCTGTGCACGCCAGGGTGCTCTCGGCGTTGTCCGGCGAGCGCCACGTCACGACCGGCTACATCGCCCGGGCCGGCGGCGGACCGTTGCCGTGCCGGCCTGTGACCGAGGCCGAGTCGTGGCGGGAGCTGGTGCTGGACACCAACAGCGTCGAGGCGCAGCTGCTGTGGCACGCGGACTTTCCTTTGGACCAGCTCAGGCGCGAACTGGGCGCGACGGGGCCGGCATTCGAGGCCGTCTTCGATGCGACCGGCGTGGACGGCGACCTCGGTGAGGACACCGTGCTGCGGTTGGGGATCGCGCAGCGAGGCGACGAGCTGATACTGCGACTGCGGTATCGGACCGAGGTGTTGGATGCGGACTGCGCAGCCAGGATCGCCGGCTACCACCTCAGTGCGCTGGAGCTGATTACCGCTGACCCCGACGCCGAACACCGACAGCAAAGCCTGCTGTCGGTTGAGGAGCTCGACTTCCAGCGCAATGGGCTGGTTGGGCCGCGGCGGGAGTTGCCGGAGGTGCGGGCACACCAGCTCTTCGAGCAGCGGGTTCGGGCTCATCCCGACCGCGTCGCCGCTGTCTGCGGCGACCGCAGCCTCACCTACGGACAGCTCAATGCCCGCGCTAACCGCCTGGCTCGGGCGCTGCTGGCCCGCAGGTTGGGCCGTGAAGCCGTGGTGGCGGTGGTGGCGGAGCGCAATCTGGATTGGCTGACCGCCGTCCTGGCGGTGTTCAAGGCCGGTGGGGTGTATTTGCCGGTCGAGCCGCATTTCCCGGCTGATCGGATTGCGGCAATGCTGTCCCGGGCCGAATGCCGGCTCGTGCTGACGGAGGCCGCCAGCGCCGCGACGCTGGACCCAGCCCTCGACTCGCTGCCCGGAGTATCGAAGCTGCACATCAACGCCGGGTACGACGAGGACCATTCGGATGGCGATCTTGACGTGCGCGTCACGCCGGATCAGCTCGCGTACGTCTTCTTCACATCTGGCTCGACTGGTGAGCCGAAGGGTGCGATGTGCGAGCATGCCGGCCTGGTCAATCATCTGTTCGCCAAGATCGACGACCTGGGGGTCGGCGAGGGGCAGGTGGTGGCCCAGACTGCACCGCAATGCTTCGACATTTCGCTGTGGCAATTGCTTTCCGCGCTTGTGGTCGGTGGCCAGACTCTGATCATCGAGCAGGACGTGATCTTGGATGTCCAGCGGTTCGTCGACACCATCGTCGATCATCGCGTCAACGTGTTGCAGGTTGTGCCGTCCTACCTCGAGGTGGTGTTGTCCTACCTGGAACGCGAGCCTCGGCCGCTGCGCGACCTGCGCTTCGTTTCTGTCACCGGCGAGGCGCTGAAGTGGGAGCTTGCGCAGCGCTGGTTCGCCTCACAGCCACAGATCAAGCTGGTGAATGCGTACGGGCTGACCGAGACCTCCGATGACACCAACCACGAGGTGATGGACCGGGTGCCCGATGGCGATCGCGTCCCGCTCGGTCGCCCGATCAACAATGTGCGCATCGATATCGTCGACGAGCACCTGGCGCCGGTGCCGCTCGGCGCGCCCGGTGAGATTGTCTTCTCTGGGGTTTGTGTGGGCCGCGGCTACATCAACGATCCGGAACGCACCCGGGCTGCGTTCCTGACCGATCCGGACCGGCCCGGCCGGCGGCTCTACCGCAGCGGCGACCACGGCCGTTGGTTGCCTGATGGCAAGTTGGAGTTCTTGGGTCGCCGGGACTCTCAACTGAAGATCCGCGGTTTCCGGATTGAGCTCGGCGAGATCGAGAACACCTTGTTGCGGGTTCCCGGGGTCCGCGACGGTGCGGTGGTGGTGGCTGAGCGGGCCGACCAGAGCAAGCATCTGGTGGCCTTCTACTCCAGCCGGCAGCCACTCGACATCGACGTGTTGCGGGGCCGGTTGGGTGGGTCGCTGCCCGACTACATGGTGCCGTCGGCCTTCGTCTGGCGTGAGCAGCTGCCGTTGACGGCCAACAGCAAGATCGACAAGAAGACCCTGACCAGGTTGGCCGGACAGCTCACCGTCGTCGAGGACCGCTACGACGCGCCCGCAACCTCGACCGAACGGCGGCTGGCTTCCGCCTTCGCCGCGGTGCTCGGCGTCCCGCAGGACCAGATCAGTCGTCTGGATCACTTCTTCGACCGCGGCGGCACGTCGCTGTCGGCGGTCAAGCTGGCGCTAACCCTGGACCGGGTGGTGTCCCTCAAGGAGGTCACTCGGCATCCGATCCTGGCTGACCTGGCAGGTGTGGTGGACGGCAGGTCCGACGGCCAGTCCGAGCTGCTGCAGGCCCTGTCGGCATCGAGTGGGTCGGGATCGAATGGTGCGCAGGCCGGTGCCCTGGTGTGCTTTCCGTACGCGGGCGGCAATGCGGTGAACTTCCAACCGATGGCGAAGGCACTGCGGGGCAGCGGCATGGCGGTGTACGCGGTCGAGCTGCCCGGTCATGACGTCGCCGCCACGAGCGAGTCGTTCGCTGCGCTGAACCAGGTGGTCGACCGCGTGGTCGCCGAGATTACCGCGCGTGGGCTGGGGGAGGTTCTGCTGTGGGGCCACTCCGCCGGCGCCGCCTTTGCCGTGGAGACGGCCCGGCGGCTGCAGGACCGCGGTGTGGAGGTCCAGCGGGTGTTTCTTGGTGCGCAGTTGCTGGGTGCCGCGGCGGACCGGCGCGCTGCGGTCACCGAGCTGGGGGAACGCAGCAACTCCGAGATCTCTGCCCGGCTGAGCGCCGACAGCGGCTACACCGAGCTCGGTGGGTTGGATGCGGAACGCGCCGAGCATGTCGGTGCCGCCTACCGGCACGACTACGTGTCGGCGAACCGCTATTTCGCCGACGTCTTGGACGACCCGCCGCCGGAACGGCTGTCCGCGCCGGTCACGGTGGTGGTGGCTGCGGACGACCCCGCCACGGCAGGGTTCGGGGTAGGCCACCGGGATTGGGAGTTGCTGGCCGAACAGGTCGAGCTGCACGAGCTTGTTGATGGTGGTCACTACTTCCTACGTACTCGTCCGGCCGAGGCGGGGCAGGCCGTTCTGCAGGCCGCCGGAATGTTGGCTTCTTCATCACCGCCAAAGTGAAGGGAACCCAGATGTCCTCCTCACCCCAGGCATCACTGCTCGATGTGGAACTGCAGCCTGGCAAGCCTGCGACTCTGCGGGTCGAGGCCCCCGGCGACCCGGCCGGCTGGGCGGCCGAGCACAAGGACGCGTTGCGCGCCGTCGTTGCGGAGCATGGCGCGGTTTTGGTTCGTGGCCTGGACCTGCGCGACGCGGCGGAGATCAGTGCTGTCTTCCGGCGACTGGCCACCGGGCTGATGATCGAGAGGGAGGCCTTCGCGGCCCGGCAGGTTTACGCCGACGGGGTGTACTCCTCTGCGACCTGGCCGGCGAATCAGCCGATGTGTATGCATCATGAGTTGAGCTATCGGCTCGAAGTGCCCAGCCTGTTGCTGTTCGCCTGCCTCAGCGCTCCTACCAAGGGTGGGGCCACCGCGGTGTCGGATTCGCCGACCGTGCTGGACGCACTACCCGCCGATCTGGTCGCGCGGTTTGAGCGGGACGGTTGGCTGCTCACCCGGAGCTACAACGACGAGATTGGGGCGAGTTTGGCGGAGTCGTTCGGAACCGAAGACCGGGACGCCATCGAAAGCTATTGCCGTGCCAACGCGATCGCGTTCGAGTGGCAACCCGACGGCGGACTGCGCACCTGGCAACGCCGCAGCGCCGTGGTGCAGCACCCGGTCACCGGTCAGCGTTGCTTCTTCAACCAGATCGCCTTCCTCAACGAGTGGACGATCGATCCTGAGGTACGTGAGTACCTGGTGGAGGTCTACGGCGCCGACGGGCTGCCGTTCAACACCCGGTTCGGCACCGGCGAGCCGCTCACCGAAGAGATCGTGGAGTTGATCAACCAGGTTTATGAGGCCAACACCGTGCGGGAGCTATGGCAGGCCGGCGATCTGATGCTGGTGGACAACATCGGCACCGCGCACAGCAGGGAGGCCTACCAGGGGCCGCGGGAGATCCTGGTGGGGATGGCCGAACCGGTACGCCTTTCCGCCGCGTCGCCCACCAATGAGGTGA
>DATLPF010000236.1:0-17392 GCA_035535875.1 Propionibacteriaceae bacterium | reverse complement strand
CATGGCCGTATACAAGATCAACAAGTAGTTGATGTTGTCCAGCAGGCCGAGATACTTCGCGAAGATGTAGAGCGGCAACAATCCCGCAACGGCGGGCAGCATCTTGGTGGACAGGAAGAAAAACATCGCATCCGTCCACTTGGTGATCGGCTTGACAGATAGCGCGTACGCCGCAGGGATCGCCAGCAGGATGACAATGATCGTTGAGATGATCGATGCGGTCGCCGAGTTGATCAATGGCGGCCAGGGGCTGGCTCCTGAGGATGCGCCGAAGAATTCGCGGTAACCGTCCAGGGTCAGGGGGGCAAAGAAGCTGGGCGGGTTGGTTGATGCGTTGGGTTCGGAGTGGAGGCTGGTCAGAATCATGTAGAAGACCGGGAAGACGAAGAGGATGCCGATGGCCCAGGCGGCGATGCCTGCGATGGTATTGCCCCTTCGCGAGCCGAGTCCGCGGGCCTTAGCGTTGGATTTCTTTCGCTCGGCAGCGAGCTTGCTGGGGGCGGGTGCGAGTGCGCTGGTCATCAGGACTCCTCGAACAGGGTGGATACGGTACGCAGCAGGAATGTGGCGATGGCGATGGAGAAGATAACCACGACCACACCTTGTGCGGAGGCAAGACCGTAGTCCTGCGCGCTGTAGAGGGTTTCGTAGACGGTGAAGGGCAGGTTTGCGGTGCCGAGTGAGCCGGCCGTCATGACGAACACCGTGTCGAAGGTTTGCAGGACATAGATCGAGCCCAGCAAACCGCCGAGCTCCAGGTAACGACGCATGTGCGGCATGGTGATCCAGCGGAAGGTCTGCCAGGAGTTGGCGCCGTCTACATTGGCCGCCTCGAGGACGTCACCTGGGCGGGACTGCAGCCCGGCCAGCAAGATCAGGGTCATGAACGGCGTCCAGTACCAGATCAGCTGAACCTCGATCGCAAACCGTGGAAAGTCAGTAATCCAGTCCGGCTGCGGGCCGCCGACCAAGGTGAGCAGGCCGTTGAGTAGGCCATAGACCGGGTTGTAGATCGCGTGTTTCCACAGCAGCGCCGCAGCAACCGGCACGATCAGAAAAGGAGTGATCATGAAGGTGCGGACGATGCCCCGGCCGAAGAAGTTGCGGTTCAACAACAGGGAGATGCCAAGCCCTAAGGCTAGCGAGACAATCACGACCGTGACCGTCAGCACGACGGTGAAAAACACGCTTGCCCGCAAAGCCGGGTCGGTGAAGACGGTGACGTAGTTGTTGAGCGTTCCGAAGAAGATCTCGTTGGGATAGTTGGCCTGCCAGTTCATGAACGAGATGATCAGGGTCGCCAGGAACGGGATCTGGGTCAGGATGATGGTGAAGACCAAGGCCGGCAGCAGCGGGAAGCGACGGACCCAGCCCTGCTTGTTGAGCCAGCGTTCGTTGAAGCTCGGTTTGGGCTCCTTCTTCTTGTTCTTCTTGGCTGCCTTGGCCTCGGCCTTCGTGTCGAGGGGGGTCGCCGTAGTGGTGGCCATCTGCGCCATGCCTCCTTGTCAGGTGTGAAGTGAGTCGTGCTCTGCGACAGGTTCACGCCAGCGTTGAGTTGTCGGGTTGATCGTGGACCTTCGGCAGGCTCAGCCGACCGTGATGGTGGCTGAGCCTGCCGAAGAGTCCCTCAGATCCTGCTTACTTGCCTTGGTATTTCTTGGCGACAACCTCGGCCAGCTTCTGCCCGTTGTTGAGAGCATCATCGACGCTCTTCTTTCCGGCGATCACGCCCGAGACGTCCTGACTGACCTTGGTCCCAAGGTCGGGGAACTCCGGAATATCGACGAACTGAATACCGATCGTGGGCCGCGGCTGGACACCTGGATTGACCGGGTCAGCAGCCTCAATCGCCTTCAAGGTCGGCTCGGCGAACGCTCCGGCCGCCTTCTTGTACTCAGGGTTGGAGTAGGTCGAGATGCGCTTGCCGGCCGGCACCGTGGCCCAGCCGTCCTGCGCACCAACCAACTCCTCGTACTTCTTCGACGACGCCCAGGAGATGAACTTCCAGGCGGCGTCCTGTTTCTGGCTCTTCTTCTCGATTGCCCATGACCAGGCATACAGCCAACCGGACGCCTTCGTCAGCTTGACCGGTGCCTGCGCGTAAGCCATCTTGCCCTTCACCGGGGAATCCGGTGCCTCCAGGCTGCCGGCAGCCGAGGTGGCGTCGTACCACATGGCCGCCTTGCTCTGTGTCGTCGCGGTCAGGCACTCGGCGAATCCAGCCTGTGCTGCACCCGCCTCACCATGCGCCTTGACCAGATCGGTGTAGAAGGTAGTCGCCTCCTTGAACTCCGAAGCATTCACCTTGGGCGTCCAGTCCTTCTCGAACCAGGTGCCGCCGAACGTGTTGACCACCGTGGTCAGTGGGGCGAACACCTCACCCCAACCAGGCAGACCACGCAGGCAGATGCCCTTCATCCCCGACTCGGCACCATCCAGCTTGGCGGCCGCGGCAGCCACCTCGTCCCAGGTTGGATTGTCCTTGATCGTCACGCCCGCCTTGTCCGCAACATCCTTGCGATACATCAAGAACGAGGACTCGCCATAGAACGGCTCGCCGTACAGCTTGCCATCCGGACCCTTTAACGATTCGGTCATCGACGGGAAGATGTCGGCCTGGTTGAACTCCTTGTCGTCCTTGTACGCCTGGATGTCCTCCAACGGCCAGAGCCAGTTGTTCTTCGAGTAGAGGGGGATCTCGAAGTTCGACAGCGTCGCCACGTCGAACTGGCCCGACTGGTTCGTGAACTCCTGCGCCGCCTGGTTGCGCATTTCATTCTCCGGCTTGACGGTGAAATTCACCGTGATGCCCGACTCCTTCGTGAACTCGCCGGCATGTTTCTGCAGCGCGAGCATCTGCGGGTTGTTGACCATCAAGACGTTAATCGACTGGGCGCCGCCACTGGCGCCGCCGCCACCGCCGCCTCCTCCACCGGCTCCGGCACAACCAGCGGTTGCAACCAATAACGCGGACAAGCCTGCGGCCGCCGCTACCTTGTGATTCCAGCGCATCTGGAGTAATTCCTTCCTGGTCGTCCCTATTGAGGGGTCTGTGCCTTAAAGGCTTCTGGGCCTTAATGGCCGTTCATGGGCTGGGCGTGCAGCCGGAGGAGGAACGCTGGCTGCATGCGAGGTTGCGCAGCGGCGGTGGTGATAGTCCATATCCGCCGTTGACAACTGTGGTGCTGAGTGTGATCAGATTCAGCGCAGCAAAGATTCGCTGCAGTGGGCAAGGCGTACCAGCTGGTCCCGATGGGGACACGCTGACAGGCCGACCGGCTCGACTGATGCGCCCCTGCGACGGCCCTTGCGTTCCCACCTGATCTCACGCTGATCAGTAGTCCTCGCTCAGTACAACTGGCTTTGAGTGCCTTGCGTCCATGTATAACGTAAACACCCCTGGCTTGCCCACTCTTGTTGGAAGGAAGCCCGAATCATTTCGAAACTGCAACAATCGGTTGTTGTCGTTGCTGGGTTTGGGATGTGGGAGGTCCAGCTGATCGCTGAGATTTAGCTGTTGATCATCTGTGTTTGGACCCCAAGACGGATTTCAAAGCGACACTACGATGAAGGGGTGTCCGACATCCCCGTAGGCTCTCCGCCGGCCCCGCCCGGACGTCATGCCGCCCCAAGTGGCTGGTACCCGGATCCGGTGAGCTCGGCGCAGGAACGGTACTGGGACGGCTGGCAGTGGTCCCGTAACACGCGACCCATCGAGCACCCTGCATCTGGCGGCGGCTATGGCCAGGTTTCGTACCCGCCCTATCCAAATCCCAATGTAAGAGCCGCCAACGCAAGGCCCCCGCTCGGTTATGCGGGGCCGCGTACGGCTTCGGCGCAGGCGACCATGACCGCGGACGGTGTTCCGCTCTCCTCCTGGTGGTGGCGCGCGCTCGCTGTCGTGATCGACAACGTGATCCTCAGTGTGATCATCACCATCGTCACCTTCCCGGTATGGCAATCGCTATACGCGGCGTGGTCGAGCTACTTCAACGCCGTGCTGGAAGCCCAACGGTCTGGAGTCGCACCGCCGACGATGAGCGTGACCGATCTGATCTCGGGTCGCAACCAGATGATTTTGACCATGGCGACGCTAGGCATCGGAATGCTTTACCACGTGGGCTTTCTGCGCTGGAAGTCGGCGACACCCGGAAAGCTTCTCTGCGGTCTGCGGGTGGTGCCCGTTGATCATGGCCACGCCACGGGCCCTTTGCCGTGGAGCTCAATTCTGATTCGATCCGCCATTTGGGTGCTGCCCAGCATCAACTCGTTTCTGAGCTTGATCACGGTGCTGGATGTGCTTTTCCCGCTCTGGCATCCGAAACGACAGGCGCTGCACGACCTGGCCGCCAAGACCCAGGTCATCCGCCCGCGCGAACCTGACCACGGCTGAGCCCTGTCTCAGCTCTGTGTCACGGTTCTTCGGCAAAACACCGCAACTAGCTCAACACCGCTGGGCACCTGGCTATATTGAGCCGAGGTCGGAGCGTTCGGGGCGCTCTTACCCGCAGCTTTCGTGGCGCGGGGGCCACGTCCAACGAGGTTGTCGTGCTGCGTACTCGCCGTCTTCAGCACCCAAGTGCCGCGCGCGCTGGAGTTCATCTCGCGGAGATCGTGGCGGCGGTGCTGCTCACATTGGTCGGCACTGCGCTACTGCCAGTTTCCGCGGGTGCCCAGCCAACTGACGCCACATTGACCGTCATCGTCAACCGAGACATTGATCAAAACGGCAGCTACAGCAGCGATATTGATCAACCGCAGCCCGGTATCGAGATTTCCGTGACCGATGCCAGTGGGCACAGCGTGCACGGAGTCACCGGTCGCGACGGCCGGTTCGTCCATCGGGCAAGTACCAAGCTGGCGGGCGGTCGGTATTTCGTTGTGGCCAAGGTTCCCCATTCGCTCGCCGGGCTTACCCCGGTTCCGGAGAGCAGCACATTTCAGCCATGGAGCACGACCGTCGATCTGACGTCGGAGACGCAGACAGTGCGGATGGGTGTTGCCGTAGGTCGCACGCCGGCCGAGCCTCTCCAGCCACAACCGACCAGCGTGTCGCGCGG
Source organism: Propionibacteriaceae bacterium (assembly GCA_035535875.1). Taxonomy (GTDB): domain Bacteria; phylum Actinomycetota; class Actinomycetes; order Propionibacteriales; family Propionibacteriaceae; genus Microlunatus. The sequence goes on along the minus strand of DATLPF010000236.1, from coordinate 12,332 downwards.
CTCGGACCGGCCGCAGTTCGCTCGGTTCGCCGTCGGTGATCTGGTCTGGATGGACGACAACCGGTCCGGCGTACAGGATCCCGGCGAACTGCCTGCGAGCCTGATCAGCGTCCAGCTGCTCAATGTCGACGGCGAGGTCGTTGCCTCGACAGTGAGTCAGCCGTCCGGGCGTTATGTGTTCGACAATCTTGCGGCCGGCACCTATTCGGTCCGGTTTGCGGGCGTCCCCAAGGGCAAGCGACTCACCACCGCGGGCCGTGGCCAGCGCGTGAGCGACTCCGATCCGGACTTCTCCGGCGTAACTCCACCGTTTACCTTGGGCGTCGGCGAACCGAATGTCCGGCCGACCACGACGACAGATCAGGTGTCAGCGGCGTACATCGATCCAACTATCGATGCGGGCATCACCCCCCTTCGGTACGGCGTAGGCGATCATGTCTGGCTCGATCTCAATAGCGACGGTATCCAACAACCTGACGAGCCAGCGGGGTCAGCGACCGTCTCGTTGCTGACCGATGCCGGCGATGTGGTGGCGACGACAACGACCGATGCGGCCGGCAGTTACCACTTCTTCAATCTGGCCAGTGGTAGCTATCGGCTTCAGTTCGCCGGTTTGCCGGCCGATCGCGCCTTCACGCTGCGCGCCTCCGGGACCGATCCGGCCCTTGACTCTGACCCCGATCCCCGCACCGGACGGACCAACCTCTTCACACTGGCCCAAGGAGCACCCGATTTGGTACCTGCCATCGACGCTGACGCCAGCTCGACGGATTTCGAGAATCGAACACTGAATGCGGGTCTCGTTTCCGACACGACCATCAACGCCGGGCTGACGACGACGGCGAGCAACCATGTCGCATCAGGTTCCAATAGCGCCGCGGTTGACGCAGCGCTCGCATCGACTGCCGGTGTTGCTCCGCAGCTCCCATCATCGGCGCAGCGCTTGCGCTGGCCGGAGCAGGTTTTCTGGTAGCTGCTCGCCGGCGACGCAAGCTCTAGGCAACCAGCCCGGCTCAGGGTGTTGCGGGCACTCCACGTTCTGCCAGGTCGTTGATCACCTGCTTGACCCGATCGGTGCCCACTCGGCGAAGTCGGCGCCGGATTCGCGACTGGATTGACTGGTCCCAGGTGGAGACCTGTGCGGCACTCTGATCATCATCGTGGTCTGCCATAAGCAGTGCCGCATCCTCGCGGCTAGCGCCGTCCACCAGAGCGTGAATCACCGTCAGCATCGTGACCCAGTCTCCCTCGATGCGTCCGGTGACTTTGAACGGCAGATCCGCCTCGATCAAGATCGATAGCTGGTCGATGGTCTGCGAGCTGCCGCCGGCTTCGATCTTGCCGTACAGACCGGCGGCTTCGATGAGCTCAACGGCGGCTTCCCAGCCGGAGGCGTACGGCAGGACGACAAACACGGGGATCTCGGGGCCCAGCGCTGCCGCGGCGGACGCCACTCTCGCGGCGCTGCCGGCAAGATCATCAAGGTCGCGTAGTGCGGGCTCAACCGACACGATGTCGATGCCTCGAAGATCCCGTCCAGCGAGCGCGAGGAGTCCGCCAGCGCCGCCGGTGGGGATCACGCTGACTGGAAGGTCAACACCAGCGGAGAGCTGCCGGCTGACCGCTGTGAGTTGGGTATCCGGTACCACCAATGTCGCCATGGTGCTCCGGTACGCGGCCCGTAGCTTGTGATGGTCCGCGACCGCCTGGGCGATAGGAGAGTCGCGTGGCTCCCTGAGCAGCGTCTCGTCGTCGAACAGACCGTCGAACAGCTCCATGGTCAGCAGGTTACGCAGACATGCGCGAGCACCACTTATTAGTCTTTCCTGCGTGAGCGGGTTTCCGACGGATGAGGTCGACGAGGCGCTTGCGAAGGTGCGTAAGGCGTGCCTGATACTGCCCGAAACCTCGGAACGGCTGAGTCATGGCGGACCCGCGTTCTTCATTCGGGGCAAGAAGTGCTTCGTGATGTTTCTGGACGACCACCATGACGACGGCCGGCTCGCAATCTGGTGTGCCGCGCCCGATGGTGTTCAGGTCGAGATGGTCGACACCGAGCCAGAGCGCTACTTTCGACCACCCTACGTCGGTCATCTCGGCTGGCTCGGTGTCCAGCTGCCAGGAATTGATCAAGCCGAGCTCGGCGCGATCTGTCGGGAGGCGTTTGCCTCGGTTGCGCCTCCGAGTTTGCTCAAAGTTCTCAATACCAACTAGCTCCAGGGGTTGTTTCGCACAAACTGCTGACGGCTAGATGTCACTAATTCTCCAGAATCCGAGTAGGAGCGAGGACGATCATGTCGCAATTGGCCAGCATGGGCGGCGACACTGCCGCCGACCAGGACACCAGCGATTCCGGCGTGACGCGTGCACCCGAACCGTATGAGCTAGGCGACGTCCCTGGACCGCTCGATCGCCAGGCCCTGCGGTCGATCGACGCGTGGTGGCGGGCGGCCAACTACCTTGCCGTCGGCCAGATCTACCTGCTAGCTAACCCGTTGCTGCGCGAACCTCTCCAAGCGGAGCACGTCAAGCCGCGGCTGCTCGGACACTTCGGCACTGTGCCCGGTCTCAACCTGGTGTATGCCCACGCCAACCGGGGCATCCGGGAGCGTGACCTGAACGCCATGTTCATCGCAGGACCCGGCCACGGTGGCCCGGGTCCCAACGCCTGCGCCTGGCTGGAAGGCACATACTCAGAGCTGTACAGTCACACGCCGACCGATGTCGATGGGATGGCGGCCTTCTTCCGGCAGTTTTCCTACCCCGGCGGTGTGCCGAGCCATTGCGCTCCGGAGACACCCGGCTCCATTCACGAAGGTGGCGAGCTCGGCTATTCACTGTTGCACGCCGTGGGCGCTGCGCTCGACCGCCCGGACCTCGTGGTGTTCTGCGTGATCGGCGACGGTGAGGCCGAGACCGGTCCGCTGGCCGGCAGCTGGCATGCGACGAAGTTCATCAATGCAGCGCGCGATGGGGCGGTGCTTCCGATCCTGGCACTGAACGAGTACAAGATCGCCAACCCGACCTTGCTGGCTCGCATCCCGCCTGAGGAGTTGAACACCTTGATGCGCGGGTATGGCTATGAACCATTCGTGGTAGCCGGCAACGACCCAGCAGCCGTGCATCAGGAAATGGCGGCAACCATCGACCTCTGCTTAGACCGCATTGGCGAGATTCAGCACGCCGCCCGGCTACGCGGAGATGACAGCCGACCCGCGTGGCCGATGATCGTGCTGCGGACTCCCAAGGGCTGGACCTGCCCGCCGATCGTCGACGGCAATCAGGTCGAAGGCACCTTTCGTGCTCACCAGGTCCCGCTGCCAGCGGCTCGTGCCGATGCTGGTCACCGGGCTGCGTTGGAGGGCTGGTTGCGTTCCTACCGTCCCGAGGAGCTCTTCGACGAGTACGGCGCTCCGCTGCCCGAGCTGCTCGCGCAGAATCCCTCCGGTCAACGGCGGATGAGCGCCAATCCGGTCGCCAACGGCGGCCTGGTGCTACGCGACCTCCGGCTACCGGACTGGCGTGACTTCGGCGTACCGGTCGAACACCCGGGCGCCACTCGGCACGAGGCGACCAGAGTGCTGGGCCGCTGGCTCGCTGAGGTCACGCGTGCCAATCCCGACAACTTTCTTACCTTCGCGCCCGACGAGCTGGCCAGCAATCGGCTGCAGGACATGTTGGAGGTCACCGGGCGGGATTGGCAGGCCGAGATCGGCGAATTCGACGAAAAGCTCGATCGCCGCGGCCGCATCATCGAAGTGCTCAGCGAGCACATGTGTCAAGGATTGCTGGAGGGCTATCTGCTGACCGGTCGGCATGGCCTGTTCACCTGTTATGAAGCCTTCATCCATATCGTCGACTCGATGTTCAACCAGCACGCCAAGTGGCTGCAAGCCAGCGCCGAGGTGTCCTGGCGCCGCCCGATCGCGAGCTTCAACTACCTGCTGTCCTCGCATGTCTGGCGGCAAGATCACAACGGCTTCACCCACCAGGACCCAGGTTTTCTCGACGTAGTGATGAACAAGAATCCCGAGATCATCCGGGTCTACCTACCGCCGGACACCAACACGCTGCTCTGCACCTACGACCACTGCCTCCGGTCCCGGCATTACATCAACGTGGTGGTCGCCGGAAAGCAGCCGCAGGAGGACTGGCTGTCGGTCGCAGACGCCGCCCGGCACTGCGCGCGGGGCATCGGCATCTGGGAATGGGCGGGGAATCTGGACGAACTGGGCTCGGTGCCAGATGTGGTGCTGGCGTGCGCGGGCGAAATCCCGACACTGGAGACACTTGCCGCAGCCAGCATCCTCCGCGAGCGGCTGCCTAACCTCCGGGTAAGGGTCGTCAATCTCGTCGACCTCATGAGGTTGCTGCCCGAGTCGGAGCATCCTCACGGGCTGCCGGACCGCGAGTTCGACACCTTGTTCACCGAGTCGCAGCCAGTGATCTTCGCCTTCCACGGATATCCCTGGCTCGTGCACCGGCTCACATACCGACGCCGCAATCACTCGCAGCTCCACGTCCGCGGTTACCAGGAGAAGGGCACCACGACCACTCCGTTCGACATGGTGATGCTGAACAATCTGGACCGCTTCCATCTGGTGATGGATGTGATCGACCGGGTTGAGACGCTCGGCATGCGCGCCGCCGGACTACGGCAGGAGATGGTCGACACGCGGCTGCGGGCTAGGGCGTGGACCCGCGATCACGGCGTCGACATCCCGGAGGTCGTGGAGTGGCGCTGGCCGAAGTGATCAGAGCAGCCGATCGATGCGACTGACGGCGACAGCTCCGCCCGCCACACACAACGAGCCACCTTCGCAGAAGTCTCGCTGCGGATCGGCGACGATCAGGGCACGTGTCATGATCACAACTCCCTTGTTGGCTCAGCGATTGCCTCTACAGCTTCGCCGGTGCCATGAAAACCGCTGCTGGGCTCGGTTTGGTAAGGGTTGCTTGCAACTTCGCCAGTACCCGGATAGATCGTGTCGATCACTGGCTCTCCTCTAGACATCTTGAGAGCCTCGAGCGGAAGCTCGGCGCGGGAGCGGCTGTGTCGCTCTCGACTGGTTTCCAGGGTCTCCTCTCCGATGATCTTGCCGCTAGCTACCAGCTGGATGAGCAGCGGTCGATCGTTGGAGTCGCCACTGGGGAGCTTGCCGATTCCGACGATCTCCGCATCGGCCGTGCCTTGCTCGCTCAGCCGTCGCAACGCGTACTTTCGACCGCCAACCGAGATCTTGTTGGTGCTCTTCTTTGCGACGGCCACCATGGGTGCGGCCACCTCGTCGGAGTCGGCTCGAGACACCAGCTTGTAGACGAACTCGCTGGTGGGATGACCGCTGCCGGTTACCAATGCAGTGCCGACCCCATAGCCGTCGACCGGTGCACCCGCGAGAGCCGCGAGGGTGAACTCATCGAGGTCACTCGTCACGATGATCTTGGTGCGGGTCGCGCCGAGTGAGTCGAGCAGCTCGCGCACCTGGGCAGCGAGTAGGCCAAGATCACCGGAGTCTAGTCGCACCGCACCCAGCCGTCCATTGGTGAGCTCCACCCCCGTCTTCACAGCCTCGAAAACGTCGTAGGTGTCCACCAACAGCGTGGTTTCGGCTCCCAATTCGGCGATCTGTGCAGCAAAAGCCGCGCGCTCGCTGGTGTGCAGCAGGGTGAAAGAGTGCGCCGCCGTACCTCGGGTTGGTACGCCGTATCGGCGGCCGGCCTCGAGGTTGGAGGTCGAGTCGAAGCCTGCGATGTACGCGGCCCGCGCGGCCGCCACCGCCGCCAGCTCATGTGTTCGACGGGAGCCCATCTCGATGCACGGCCGATCGCCGGCCATCGCGGTCATCCGAGAGGCCGCGGAGGCAATGGCGGAGTCGTGGTTGTAGATACTGAGCAGCAGGGTCTCCAGTACGACGGCCTCGCCGAAGGTGCTTTCGACGCTCACGATCGGCGAGCCGGGGAAATAGATCTCACCTTCCGGATAGCCCCAGATGTCGCCGGAGAATTGGTAGTCGGCGAGCCAGTCGGCCATGGCTTGATCAACGATCTTGCAGTCGCGCAGAAAGCGGAGGGACTCTTCGTCGAAGCGGAACTGCCGCAGGGCGCGCAGCATTCTGCCCACCCCAGCGACCACTCCGTAACGGCGGCCCTCCGGCAGCCGACGGGCGAAGAGCTCGAACACGCAGTGGCGGTTTACCGTTCCAGCTCGCAGCGCGGCTCGGACCATGGTCAACTCGTAGTGGTCGGTCAAGAGCGCAGTGGTCGGGACCTCGCTCGGTCCCCAAGCCGCTGCTTGACCTGGCGCCGGATCCGTCGCGGTCACGGCGTCAGCCTAGCCAGTGTCGCGCGACACTAGGTCACGTTGATGTGCTGCGTGAGCGCTGTGCCGGAAACGACCGGGACATTGCAAGAATGGTTGTTATGCCTGATTCGGACGGGGAGAGCCTGACACCCGCAGGCGGCACTGCTATTGCCGAGCGCCCGGTCGAGGAGCTCGTGACGCAAACCCCGTGGGTCACCATCGTGTGGGACGACCCGGTCAACCTGATGTCGTATGTGACGCATGTCTTCGTGACGTACTTTCACTACACCAAGTCCAAGGCTGAGAAGTTGATGTTGCAGGTGCATACCACGGGCAAGGCAATCGTCTCCAGCGGCAGTCGCGAGGCGATGGAGCGAGATGTCACCGCTATGCACGAATACGGCCTGTGGGCGACCCTGGACAAGTCGGACAAATGAGCCTGCTCAACGAGTGCCGAACGCTGCCGAAGGCACTCCGGATCGCGCCATCCGCCGTGCTGAGAAGGAGTGAGGGGACATGCTTTTCGTCCCCGAGCGACGACGAAGTAGGCGGACTCCAAAGGCGCGACCCGCGCCGAGCGAGCTCGACGAGCGAGGCAATCAAAGCAGTGCGGAGCATTTCAACATGAAGAAATTTCATCGTAGGCGCGGTGTGATCATCACTCAGCTGAGCGCGTACGAGGTGGAACTGCTGGCCTCATTGATCATGCAACTCATCGAGCTGATCTCTGATGGTGAGCCGGAGGGCTTCGCCACGCCAGCCGAAGCCAATGATCCATTCGAGGAGATCGTCAAGAATCTCGAGGGTGAGCCCGATGAGCCTGGACCATTGGACGACCCAGTGCTCAAACGACTATTCCCGGATGCCTATCCCGACGACACCGCAGCCTCGGCAGACTTTCGGCGTTTCACCGAGCGGGACATGAAGGCGACCAGAGTCGCCGAAGCGCGCGTCGTGCTAGAGCGGCTTGCGACAACCGAGCTGGGGGCCCGCGATCTCAAGATCCCGGCCAACGAGGTGGAGAGCTGGCTGCGGACCCTGACCAGCGTGCGGCTCGCGGTGGCAACTCGGCTCGGCATCCACGACGCGGCCGCGGCCGATGATCTTGCAGCGCTGCCCGACGATGACCCGCGCAGCTTCATGGTGAGTGTGTACGACTGGCTTGGCTTTGCGCAGGAGACCCTGATCTCGGCGCTGTAGAAGCGACTCGGAAAGGCGGCAGCAGATGGCGAAATACGCGCTGAACGAGGCAGCAGTGGCCAACTGCCGCCGATTGATCGACGCTCGGCAATATGTGCTCAACAGCGAGTGGGGCGAGGTGCAGCCACGCGCGGACGATCAGAACGCCTTCCTGGAGCGGCATTCCTGGGAGGAGTACGCCGCCTGGCATCTCGGCCTCACTGAGGGCGTCGCCGACGAGACGAAGGCTCGGTGTGCATTTGTCTTCGGGGACTTCCGGCGCGTGCACCGTACGGCCCTGATTGCCTGCGTCTACCGGGCAGCGGAGTGGCGGCACAAAGAGGTCGAGCTTGCGGCGCATGACCTCTTGCAGCATCTGGACGCCACGTCTGGGTGACCCTTCGGACGAAAGTGGTCACCTGTGACAGGTGCATCCGCCGCGTGTCACACGTCGTCTGCGACCACTTTCGAGACAAGTCGGGGCTACGAATCAATGTTGACTTCGGCAGGATCGACCAATCGAACGATCATGCTCACTCAGTCACTCAGCACCGTGCACGCAAAGGTAAAACCGGTGCCGGTGTTGGGTATCTCGAACCGGCCGTTAGTCCCGATGATCATGACGTCGTCCAGGGTGGCCGCGTCGGGCGCAGCCCCGTGCAACACCACCACGAAATGTTGCCGCGCGAATTCTGGGAAGCCGTTCCCGCTCACTTCGGCGTTGATCGTCAATTCGGCACCGGCCCGTTCGACGGTGAACGTCGTTCGATACAGAGCACCTTGCAGGGCTGCAAAGGTCAACCCATCGTCCTCCTGCAGCCTGGAGTACGACAGGCCGGCGGATTTTGGCACGAAGAGATGCAGCTCCACAACGGTAGGGTGAAAGTCGCTGGTAGAGGCCGGTGCCTCCGGCCACATGGGAATCACCGCTCCACCACGCGCGTAGATCGGAATCCGGTCCAGTGGAGTCGTAGCGATCAGAAATCTTGTGCCGCCGACGAATTCACCGGTGTGCCAGTCGTACCAATCCCCCGCGGGTAGGTACACCTGGCGACTGGTGACCCCCGGCCCGACCACCGGCGCGATCAGCAGATCATGGCCCAGTAAGTACTGATCATCGATGTCCCGGACCGTCGCATCGTGTTGATGATCAAAAACCAGCGGACGCTGCACCGGAGCGCCACTCTCAGACGCCTCGAGGAAACAGGCATACAGGTAAGGCAGCAACCGATAACGGAGCTTGATCGCCGTACGCACATGATCTTGAATAACATCACCGAACGCCCACGCGTACTGATCAACATTTCCGATCTCGGAGTGGTTGCGACAGAACGGGGTCAAGGTGCCGTACTGCATCCAGCGCAAGAACAATTCCGCGTTCGAGCTTCCTTGGAATCCGCCGATGTCGGCACCGATGAATGCCTGCCCCGAGATCCCGAACCCCGATCCCATCGCGATGCTCAGCCACAAGTGATCCCAGCGCGATTGGTTGTCACCCATCCAGTTGGCCGCGAACCTCTGAATGCCGGCAAAACCGGCCCGTGACAGCACGAAGGTCCGCCGGTCCGGCATCGCATCGAGCAGTCCTGCCCTGGTTCCCATCGCCATCAGCAGCGCGTACTGGTTGTGGTAGCGCTCATGTGCGTACTCGCCGCGGCCGAAGCGCATCGGTTTGGCCGGGATGTCCCCGGTTGCCGGCTCGTTCATGTCATTCCAGATCCCAGCCAGTCCAGAGAGCACATGTGTTGCGTTGAGCTCTCCCCACCAGGCCCGGGCCTCCTCGGTGACGAAGTCGGGGAAGGCCGTGTTGCCGGGCCAAACCTGGCCGATATAGATATCGCCTCCCTCGGTGCGACACAGCAGGTCACGTTCGACGGCCTGATCGAAGACCCAGTAGCCGGGGTCGAACTTGACACCCGGGTCAATGATCGTGATCACCCGGAATCCTTGCTCGTCAAGGCGTTTCAGCATGCCGGGCGGGTCGGGGAACCGGTCTGCATCCCAAGTGAAGACGCGATAGCCGTCCATGTACTCGATATCCAGCCAAACGGCATCGCAGGGGATGTCATTGTCGCGATGCCGCTGCGCGACCTCCTGCACAGCGTCTTGGGTGTATTCGAACCAGCGGCATTGGTGATATCCCAGCGACCAGATCGGCGGCGGTGCGGTACGCCCGGTCAGCCAGGTATAGGACTCCAAGATGGCGGGCATGTCGGGCCCGGCGAAGACGTACTCAGTGTATTGACCGCCCCGGAAAATGATCCGGTACTCCTCGTCGTAGGAGAACTCGTACGCGCCGCGATATCCGTTGTCCACAAAGGATGCCGCCATGCCTCCACCGGGATAGGACTGGTGATAGAAGAACGGGATGGTGACGTAGTAGGGATCGAATTCCACGCTGTGGAAGTCCCCGCGCGGGTCATCGGGGGGCTTGCCGGCGGTGAATTCCACAGTTGCGAAAGGGCTCAGCACGTCGGTGTTCCACATGGTGAAGTCGCGGCCCTTGCGATTGTGTCGGCCCGATTTTTCGCCCAAGCCGAAGATCGCGTCCTCCTGCCGGCAGCGCCGTCGGATCGTGAACGAGTCGTTCAGGGTCGCGTACGCCCAGAACTGCTCATCGGCATCTTGCGCGGTCTCGATCACCGCCGATCCATCGCTGCGATGCACGTCGATCCGAAAGGGATCCAGCCAAAGTGATGCGGTGCATGCGTCAGTGATCAACTGCACACATTCCTCGTTCCGTTCGAGGTGGAAATCGGAGGGAGAGGCCAGCGGATCGACGCATATAGCAAATGTCGGGGATTCGTCGAAGACACCTCCGCGGCTGATCTTGATGCGCAGCACGTCGGCGCGCACCACGTCGATGCTGAGCTGTTCGCCGTGCAGGTCAGCGAGGATTCCGGTTGGCGTCTGATTGACCGAGTCCACCCGCTTCCAGCGGTAGTAGTGGTCGGTGGAAATCATGCAGGCGCCTCCCGGCTCGGAACAGACAAGTCAACGACGAGTGCGCGGTGATCAGACAGCGGCAACGCCGGCGCGCCGGTCGCGGTCACCTCGCCCAGCCGGCCACGGATCAAGATGTGATCGAGCTGACGATCGGGTTCCTCGAGCGGGAAGGTGAGGTGCCGCGCCAATGGGCGGTATCCGGTGATCTTGGACGGCAGCCCGTCGGCCATATTGAGGTCACCCATCAAGATCACCGGCTGATCCAGTGGAGCAAGATCTCGACGGATTCGCCGTAGCTGTAGCCGGCCCCAGCCCGGGACGTAAGACAGGTGGGTGTTGGCAACCACGACCATTCCGGCCGGTGTCCGCAGACGCCCGACGACCGCCGCTCTCGGCTCCTCCTTGACGATGAGCATCTTGCGCGGCGTGCGTAGATACAACGGGACCCGGGTCGGAATGCGCGGTAGCCGGAGAACCTGCCAGGACTCCGATGGATAGCGAGAAAGCAGCGCGATCCCATACGACGCCACACCCGGGAGGTCGTTCTCTGACGCCGCAATCCACGCGGCGCCTGGCGTACCTGACAGGGCTGCCGCGAATCGATGGGTGACGGCACCCATGGCCTCAGCGGCGACCGCCGTAAGGTCTGCCAGATGTGAGCGGGGCTGGTCACGGTCAACTTCCTGAAGCGCCAAGATGTCAGCGTCCAGGGAGCGGATAGCATCGGCCAGCCGATCAAGATCGACCAACCCGTCGTGAATCGAGCGGCCGTGCAGGATGTTGAATGTCGCCAACCGCATGGGAAGAAGGTACCCACCATCGTCGAGCAATCTCGGCCGCTCCCCGTCACATCCGATGAGCCGCTGCTGCGTACCGCATTCAAGCATTCGGCGTCAGCCCTGAAAGCCGACGGCGTTCCCTTCGCACTGGGCGGCGGCTACGCGCTGTGGGTTCACGGCGGCCCAGAGCCGATCCACGATGTCGATCTTGTTGTGGCAGAGACTGACGTCGAGGTGGCCGCGAACAGCCTGGCGGCGGCGGGACTGGAGGTAGAGCGACCACCGGAAGACTGGCTCTTCAAGGCCTACTACTACAAAGATGGCGCCGAGGAAGCGGCCGAGGAACCTGCGCTGGTGGACGTACTCCATCGGCTCGGAGGGATTCCGGTCATCGCAGCCCTGCTTGATACTGCGCTCGAGCAAGAGGTCCTGGGTGTCAGGATCCCGGTGCTGCCGCCAACTCCCATCATGACCGCCAAGCTGCTGTCCTTGTCCGAGCACTACTGCGATTTCGCGCCACTGCTGCTGGCCGTCCGCGCCGTACGCGAGCAGCTCGACTGGGCCGAGATCCGGAGAGCTACGCGGGATGAGCCTTTCGCGGAGGCCTTCCTGCTTCTGGTCGAACGTCTCGGCATTGCGACGCAGTTCTAATTTGGAGCTGCTCGCGCAGTATCTGATTGCTCGCTGCGCTCGCTGCGATGTTCGCTGGGTCGCCGCCGTCTTCGTCGGTGCTGACGGAACGGAGAAGCGTTGTTCCGTCATCTCCTCCTGCAGATCGGCGGCGCGAACATCGCAATGTTGATTGCTCGCTCCGCTCGCGAGGATCGCGCTTCAGAGCCGCTGCCTTCCTCTCTCAGTCGCAGACAAAAAAGCGCGTCTGCTCCTTCGTTGGTCCAGGACAGCGGCGCGCGATCCTGAGCGCGCGTGTCGTCCGCCGCCTTCAGTCCCGGGTCTCACAGTCCGGATGCGGGTGGTGACCTGAGCCGGCGCCCCTAATCTGACCGCCGTGTTGAAGATCGCCCGGGAGCACGTGGACGCGATGATCGCCCACGCCCGCGAAGATCATCCAGACGAGGCATGTGGCGTGGTCGTCGGACCGGAGGGATCAGATGTGCCGACGCGTCTGG
>DATLPF010000235.1:0-17073 GCA_035535875.1 Propionibacteriaceae bacterium | reverse complement strand
CAGGTGCTCGCGCATCGCGCTGTGGATCCCCGCCGCCGTCGTCGCTCGCAGAGGAAGTAACGCCTCTGCTCGCTCCTCCTCCGTGCGGCGGCGCGCGATTCCCGACGCTCGCAGCTATACCTCATCCCCTACCAAGGGCTCGCGCATCGCGCTTGACGAACCCGCGTGGGGCACGTTGGCAGTGCGGGCATCGGTAGGACGAGCGGTTCATGAACGGCTCCCGGCGAATCGGTGTGCCACAACGCAGGCACGGCAGGCCTTCGCGTCCGTAGACAGTGAGCGAGCGGTCGAAGTAGCCGCTGGAGCCATTGATGTCGACATAGAGCTCATCGAAGGACGTGCCACCGTCGGCTAACGCGCTGCTCATCACACTCGCCGCGGCGGTGATCACACCGGCGGCCTGAGTGCGCGACATGGTTATCGTCGGGCGGGCATAGTGCATTCGAGCCGCCCACAATGCCTCATCGGCATAGATGTTGCCGATCCCCGACACCAGCTGTTGATCCAAGAGCGCACGTTTGACGACCGTGTTACGTCTGCGCATCCGGGAAACGGCATCGGCCAGATCGAACTCAGGGTCGAACGGATCACGACCAATGTGGGCGATCTCGGGCGGCAGCTCAGCACCTCCGGGCGAGAGCGAAAGTCCACCGAACATGCGCTGATCGATGAAGCGCAGCCCGGGCTCGCCGTCGGCGAACGTGAAGATGATGCGCGTATTGGGCACCAGCGGCGCGTCGGCGTCAGCAACCCGGAACTGCCCACTCATGCCCAAATGAGCCAAGATTGCGTCGCCATCGGTGAAGGGCAACCACAGATACTTGCCGCGCCGGCGCGGCTCCGCAAATGTGCGCCCCGTGGCCTGCAGCTCGAAGTCGGCAGGCCCGGTGAGGTGCCGGCGTACTGGCCGCGGATGGAGTACCTGCACCCGAACGATTTGACGTCCGGTGATGCTGTTGGCGAGACCGCGGCGTACGACCTCAACCTCAGGAAGCTCGGGCACCGATCGCGCGGCGTCAGCGGGTTACAACCGAACCGGATCCGCGGCTGCCCTTCAGCGCGGCGAAGGCAATGGCTGCGGCATTTTGCTCGGCTTCCTTCTTGTTACGGCCAGCACCGGGTCCATAACTTTGATCGTCGATTTTGACCATGGCCTGGAACGTCTTGGCATGGTCCGGTCCTGACTCGACAACGTCGTAGACCGGTACGCCGAGGCCCGTCATCGAGGCAATTTCCTGAAGGCTTGTCTTCCAGTCCAGACCAGCGCCACGGGTTGCCACCTCCGCCATCAAAGGGTCGAACAGAAAGTGCACCAGCCCCCGCGCGGCATCGACGCCGTGCTGCAGAAAGACTGCCCCGATTACCGCCTCCATGGTGTCGGCGAGGATGGAGGACTTATCCCGGCCTCCCGTGCTCTCCTCGCCACGACCTAGGTGAATAACCGCGCCGAGGTCGAGTTTGCGGGCAACGTCAGCCAGAGCTCGAGAGTTGACCACAGCGGCGCGCAGCTTGGCGAGCTGGCCCTCTGAAAGATCTGGATAAGTGACGAAGAGATGCTCGGTCACGACCAGGCCAAGCACCGAGTCGCCAAGAAACTCCAGGCGCTCGTTGGTGGGCAGTCCACCCTGTTCGTACGCGTACGACCGGTGTGTCAACGCGCGGTCAAGCAGCTCAGGATCAACACTCATCCCGAGCTCACTGAGGAGTTCTCCAGCGGGTAGGCGAATGGCGGTCGCCTCTGACCGGATCAGGACGAGAGAACCTGTCGACGGGCTCCGCGAGGCCCGTACTGGCCGCATGACGGACACGCCACATGGGGCAGGTGCTTCTCGCGGCATGCCGGGTTCGCGCAGGTCACCAACGCAGGCACGGACGCCTTCCACTGGGAACGGCGGTGTCGCGTGTTGCTTCGCGACATTCGCCTCTTGGGAACTGCCACGACTTCACTCCTTGTTCCTCCGGGCGCTTTGGCCCGGAAATTTCGTTGCCCGTTGGGCAGGTTGTAACACATCGTAAGATTCGCCGTCCCCACCCTCAAGGCCCCGCAGCGCATCCCATCGAGGGTCGAGACGCGGCCCATGGCGGTGGTCAGGATTGTCGTTGAGGTTGGCGCCACATTCGGCACACAAACCTGAGCAGTCATCCCGGCACAAGGGTTGGAACGGCAAATCAAGCACCACCTCGTCCCGGAGCAACGGCTCGAGGTCGATGAGGTCGCCCTCCAGCCGGCTAGCGAGGTCATCGTCCGGCTCGACCCCTGGGTAGACGTACAGCTCCTGGATGTCGACCTCCAGCTCATCGGAGATCTCACCAAGGCACCGAACGCACTCCCCACGGACCTTGACCGTGGCGCTGCCGCTGACTAGCACTCCCTCGACCACCGACTCGAGCCGAAGATCGAGCTCGACCGGTGATCCAGGTGGTACTTCGATCACGCTGATCCCCAGGTCCGCAGGAGCCTCGACGGATGCACGAACCACCTTCATCGCGCCCGCGCGACGGCCCAGTTCGTGGGTGTCGAGGACCAAACCCGAACGTGGGTTCAGTGGGCGATGCGGCGAACTCATCGCAATCCTTCCAAGCCCAGCGGCCCCGATTCTCGTCGTGGCCGAGGTCCAACCTTACCGGCGAGTAGGCAACGGAGCCAAACTAAGCATTGATCCCATCTGCACGCCTGGGTCAGGAGTCGAGACTCGATGGTCCAGGCGCGCTATTCCGCGAATGTGCGCTTGTCCAACCTCGGTAGCTCGCCGGTATCCAAGCCGCTGCGCTCAGCCAGCCGGGCACGAGCGGTCCGCACCTGGCTCGTCGTCTTGTGCAGCACGGACTCGAAGCTCGCCATACGCGCGTCGATGAACTCATCGATCTCCCGACGCAAAGCGGCGGCCTCGTGCTCGGCCTCTGCCCGCATCTGAGCAGCGACCTGCTCGGCCACCCGGACTACCTCGCTGTGCTGCGCGAGGCTCGCGGCATGCTCTCGCGCCTCCGCCAGGATCCGGCCTGCCTCTGCTTCGCCTTCAGCAACCTTCGATGCTGACGTGTCGATGACACGCTGTGCATCGGCGATTTCCTCCGGCAAATTCTCGATGACATCGTCGATCGCGGCCAAGACTTCGCCTCGATTGATGACACAGGATGCCGACATCGGCATCGCCCGCGCATTGAGAATGAGCTCGCGCAGATACGCCAGCTTTTCCTCAGCCGTTCCCCGCCCAACCATGGACGTTCCTACCCCCAAAGCCACCACGCTCGTCCCCTTTCGAGTGTGCTTTGCTTCTTAGTGTTGCGCATCTGGGCCTCGTCTCACACATCCGTTGCCGCTCCCGCATTCCGAGACGCGACCCGGCCCATCGTGAGCGCGGCAATCTTCGCTGGCAGGAAAGCCGTCACGTCCCCACCAAGCGTCGCCACCTCCCGCACCAATGAGGACGAGACGAATGCCCATTGCGGCGCGGTCGGCAGGAAGATCGTATCCACGCCCGTCAGCTTCCGGTTCATCTGCGCCATCTGGAGTTCATAGCTGACATCGGCGGCCCGTAGGCCCTTGCTAATGACGTCAATGTCATGAGCTGCGCAGAAATCAACGAGCAGTCCACCGAATAGGGTCACCTCGACGTTGCTCCACTGCGCGCACTCCTCGGTGAGCATCTGGACCCGCTCGTCTGGAGTGAAAAGGGCGTTCTTGGAGATGTTGGTCCCGACCGCGACCACCACGTCGTCGGCGATCTGCGCGGTCCGCTCGATGACGTCGAGGTGCCCGTGAGTGACGGGGTCGAATGACCCTGGACAGACAGCTCTGGTCATCTCTCCTCCTCTGGCCCGCCAGGCTCCTCCTCGACGGCACCGAAGCACAAGATGGTCTCACCGTAGGCCCGACTCCAGCGCTCTGCAGCGACATCCGGCCAGACGAGCTTCGGAGTGCGTCTGGATCTCTCGACCACGATCAAGGAGCCTCGGGCGACCCAGGCGTTCACCACGAGCTGGTCGATCTGAGCGCTGACCGTGGGGGTGTCCAGCTCATAGGGCGGGTCGGCAAAGACGATGTCGAAAGGCTGATCTGGAGACTTTCGGAGCACCTGTTCGACCGATGAGTTGACGATATTGACAGCCAGCCCGAGGGCTTCGGCGTTGCGCCTGCCGAGCTGGGCCGTACGAGGATCACGCTCGACTAGCAGAACTCGGCTGGCGCCACGGCTGGCCGCCTCCAACCCAACAGCACCCGAGCCCGCGTACAGATCGCAGAAGGCCATGTCGGCGAGGGACCGCTCGACGGGCGCCGCCGCTGTGCCCGCCCACGCGGTGATGGCCGAGAACAGCGCCTCGCGTACCCGATCGGTAGTCGGGCGGGCCCGGTCCCCCCGCGGCATTGCGATCCGTTGTCCCCCGCGAGACCCGGCAATGATCCGGCTCATGTGCGCTCCAGCCAGTCCCCCGCCGCATCCATCTCCACATCGAGCACAATGTCGGCCAATCCCGAATTGGCCAGCTCGGGATCCTGGGCGATGCACTGCTCCGCCAGAGTGCGGGCTTGGGCGATCAGATCGGCATCCTTCAGCACTCGAAGGAGCTTCAGACTCGATCGGCTCCCGGACTGGCTGGCGCCAAGTACGTCCCCCTCACGACGCTGCTCGAGGTCAACCTCGGCGAGGGCGAAGCCATCACGAGTGGAGGCCACTGCATCCAGCCGCTGGTGCGCTGGGCTTTGCTCACTGGCGGTCGTCAGCAGCAGACAGACGCCGGGGTGGGCTCCCCTGCCAATGCGGCCCCGGAGCTGGTGCAGCTGGGAGATGCCAAAGCGGTCGGCGTCATGGATCACCATGACCGAGGCGTTGGGCACATCCACCCCGACCTCGACCACCGTCGTGGCGACCAGCACGTCGGTCTCACCGGCAGCGAAGCGGCTCATGACCGCGTCCTTCTCCTCGCTCGGCAACTGACCGTGCACCATCTCGACCCGCACGCCTGCCAGCGGCCCCCCACGCAACTCTTCAAACAGGTCCTCGACCGCCACGGCAGGCGCCACTTCGCCGTCAGCAGTACCACCCAGATTCTCGTCATCGGTGCCGGGGGAACTGCTGGAGGAGATTCGTGCGCAGACCACGTACGCCTGACGACCTTGGCCTACCTCTTCCACGATTCGTTGCCAGCCGCGCTGGACCCAGGACGGCTGATGAGTGGCATCAACAACAACTGTCGTGACCTCCGCTCGCCCGGCCGGAATCTCCCGCAGCGTCGAGGTCTCCAGGTCACCAAAGACCGTCATGGCCACCGAGCGCGGGATTGGCGTCGCAGTCATCACCAGGACATGTGGCCGCGCGTTCGCCTTGGCGCTCAATGCGGCGCGCTGCTCCACTCCGAACCGATGTTGCTCGTCGACCACAACGAGGCCGAGGTCGGCGAACTGCACATCGGAGCTGAGCAAGGCGTGCGTGCCGATCACGATCCCCGCTTCGCCCGAGACTGCTTGGAGCGTTGCCTGTCGGCGGCGTGCCGCGGAGGTGGACCCGGTGATCAGCACGACGCCGGTCGCGTGCTCCGGCGCGTCAAGGGTGCCACCGCTGGCCAACTCGCCGAGCATCCGGGTGATCGTCTGGAAGTGCTGAGCCGCCAGCACCTCGGTGGGCGCCAGCAGTACGGCCTGACCGCCGGCATCGACCACCGCCAGCATTGCGCGCAACGCGACCAGCGTCTTTCCTGACCCAACCTCGCCCTGCAGCAGTCGTTGCATGGGATGGGTCTGGCCAAGGTCGGCCATGATCTCCTCAGTGACCGCGATCTGACCCTCGGTAAGGATGAACGGCAACCGCTCGTCGAATGCATCGAGCAGGCCGCCGGCTTTCCGTGTCCGTGGCACCGCCCGATGCAAGGCGGCATCCGCCCGCCGGTACGCCATGGTCAGCTGCAGAGCGAACGCCTCGTCGAACCGCAGCCGGTCCCGGCCCGTGGCGGCGACCGCCTGATCCGCCGGCTGGTGTACGGCTCGGAAGGCCGCCTCAAGATCCACCACATTGGCCGCTTGGCGAACCGACTCCGGGAGCGGATCCTCCATGCCGGCCAGGAACTCCAGGGCGAGGGCGGCACAGTCGGCGATCGTCCAGGTACGCAGCTTGCCGGCCATCGGGTAGAGGCCGACGAGCGGGACGCCGGAGGCCGACGCCAACGAGACGTTGTGTTTGGCGCCGCCAATCACGGCGCCGTGTTCGTCGAGGATGACGAAATCCGGATGCGCGAGCTGCAGCCTGCGGTTGAACTGCGTCACCTTGCCCGCGAAAATCCCCCGCGCGCCCGGGTGCAACTGGCCCTGCCAATAGCTGATCAACCGCGGCTGGCCGAAGAAGGTACAGGTTACGGTTCCCCGATGATCAGTGATAGTGGCTTCCAGCCGCGGCTTGCTCGGCAGGCGATAGGCGGTGCGGTCAGGAAGGTTGAACGTACGGGCATCCACGACCTCCGCCATAACCGCGACTTCCTCACCTTCGCGAAGTAGCGCGAGGTCGCTCAACTCCGTACCGGAGAAATAGCGCCGCGGCACATGCCGCATCAGATCGCCGACGGTGAAGATCTTCAGCGGCTCGAACTGCTTGGCGGTCTTAGAGCCGACGACCTTGTCTAGACGGGTCCCCAGCCGGTGGAACGCGTCGGTTCGCCACGGTGAACCGACAGGTTTCAGTGTGGTCATTCCACCCCGAGCAGCAGCGGGTAACGCGGCTGCTGCCCGTCCAGGACCTCGACATCGATGGCGCTTGGCCGCTCCCGTACGCGGGCCGTCAGACCTGGCACCAGGTCTTCGGCAGCGCCGAGCCCGCGGACTAGCGTCAGCAGCTCTCCACCGGCAGCTAGCAGTCGCTCGACGACCTGCCATGCCACCTCTGCCATTGAGGTGCCGATGACGACCACGTCTCCTTGGACTGCGCCGAGCACGTCACCTGGCTCGCAGCGTCCGGCCATAGTCATCGCGGACTTCTCAGCCACAGTGACCGCGCCGTGTCGCGCATGGCCGGCGGCGCCACTCATGGCGACGACGACCGACTCGAAGTCCGCCGATGGCTCGTGAACTGCCATGGCGGCCAGGCCCTGCACCTGAGCAAGAGTGGGAATGATGCCGACCCGCCGGCCGGTGCGGCGTAGCTCCGCCGCGACCTGGTCAGCACTCTTGAGGTTCTCGGTGCCGTTAGGCAAGATCACCAAGTCGCCGCAGGTCCTATCCGCCGCAGCCTGCAGCTCCTCGACTGTGACGTCACCTCCGGCGGCGAGCACTGGCACCCCACCGAGCGAGGCAACGGCCTGAGCCAGCCCAGAGCCGGCGACCACGGCCAACACACTTCGCCGGCCCGCACCCAAACTCGGCGGCAGCGCAGTAATTCGGATCTGGCTCAGCTCACCCAGCGGGAGCGCGGCTTCGACCGCCGGCCCGGCCTCGCCGAGGTGAACGTGCACCTGCGCGATGGCCTCGTCACCCACGATGACCACGCTACGGCCGAGCTCTGACAGTCGCTCGCGCAGCGCGTCCAGATCCGACGGCCGAGTGCCGCGGAGCGTGTACATCACCTCGTACTCGCCCGTCATGCTGCGCTCCTCGAACTGCCTTCCCGGCAAGCGCGGAGTGACGGCTGTCAACGGCAGAGCGGGCGCCCCGCCCAGCACTTCAGCCAGCACATCGATCAACAAGACGTAGGCCTGGCCGCCGGCATCGACCACCCCAGCCGAGGCCAGGACATCGAGCTGCTGCGGCGTACGCGCCAAGGCTTCGTGGGCGTCGTGCTGTGCCGCCAAGACGACGGCCAGAGCGTCCTCAGGATGGCTGGTGGCCGCTTTCTCGGCAGCGCTCGCGGCCTCGTCCGCAACGGTCAGGATCGTACCGGCGACAGGACGGGCAACGGCGCGCCGGGCCGCGACAGCCGCCGACCGCAACAGCGTGGCAACGAGGGCACCGCGGGGCATGGACCGCAACGCCGGCAGGTCGTACTCCAACATCCGGCAGACGCTGACGAACATCTCGGCGACGATGGCTCCGGAGTTGCCGTGGGCGGACAAGATCGCCGCCTGAACGGCAGGATCCAGGCTGGCCCGCTCGAGGTTGGGGACCGCTTGGGAGATCCCGGTCATGGTCAGCTTGAGATTCGAGCCTGTGTCGGCATCGGGAACGGGAAAGACGTTGATCGCGTTCAACGCGTCGGCGGAATCACCGATGACGCTGGTCGCCCGGCGCAGCCAAACGTCGTAGGCCTCCCAGAGCGTGGGCGCCTGCTCGCCGAGCCTGGCTGACACGCCCCCACCCTAACCGGCAGCGATTGGCCTGCGCTGGCGCCGTCGGGTACTCTTTTCCGGTTGCCCACATCGGGCATCTAGATCCTGTATGACTTCATTTGGGAGCGAACTCCAGTGGCTGCGGTATGTGACGTATGCGGCAAGAGGCCCGGATTCGGCCACAACGTGCCCTGGTCGAAGAAGAAGACCAACCGGCGCTGGAACCCGAACATCCAACGCGTACGCGCGACCGTGTCCGGCAGCCCGAAGCGGCTCAATGTCTGCACCTCTTGCATCAAGGCCGGCAAAGTAACCCGCTGACCTGACCAGGTACGCCGGCTCAGGCGTCGAGCCTGTTTCGTTTCTCAGGCCTGGATAACGACAGGAATGATCATCGGCCGACGGCGGTGGGTGTCGCTCACCCACCTGCCCAGCTGCCGTCTGACCACCTGCTGAAGCCGGAAGGTGTCGTCCACGCCCTCCTGAAGCGCAGCCTCCAGGGCAGCGACGAGAAGTGGGCGCACGTCGTCGAACACCGAGTCGTCTTCCACGAAGCCGCGAGCGTGGATGTCCGGACCGCTGACGATCTGGGAGGCGTGGGTGTTGACCACCGCGACGACCGAAATGAAGCCTTCCTCACCGAGGATGCGCCTGTCGCTCAATGAGAGCTCGGAGATATCACCGATCGTGGTGCCATCGACGAAGATGTAGCCGGCATCGACCTTGCCCACGATCCTTGCTTTGCCTCGCTCGACGTCAACGACCATGCCGTCTTCAGCAATGATGGTGCGTTCCCTCGGAACGCCTGTTGCAACTGCCAGGTCTCCGTTGGCAGACAGGTGCCGGACCTCGCCGTGCACTGGCATGACGTTACGTGGCTGGACGATGTTGTAGCAGTAGAGCAACTCCCCCGCGCTGGCATGTCCAGACACATGGACGAGCGCATTCCCCCGGTGCACTACATGGGCACCGAGCCGGGTGAGACCGTTGATGACCCGATAGACCGCGCTCTCGTTGCCTGGGATGAGCGAGCTGGCGAGCACCACGGTGTCGCCGGTCTTCAGCTGGATCACTGGGTGCTCACGGTTGGCCATCCGTGACAGCGCCGAGAGCGGCTCGCCTTGCGATCCGGTGGAGATGATCACCACGTCCTCGGGCGGGTAATTGTCGATGTCGCGTTGCTCGATCAAGGTGTTGGCAGGAACCCTCAGGTAGCCCAGATCTCGAGCGACACCCATGTTGCGAACCATCGAGCGGCCGACATAGACCGCCTTGCGCTGGTGAGCAACAGCCGCGTCGAGCACCTGCTGCACGCGGTGCACGTGGGAGGCGAAGCACGCGACGATCACACGCTGCCGGCTACTGGCAACCACCCGATCAAGTGCAGGAGCGATATCTCGCTCCGGTGTCGTGAAGCCGGGCACTTCAGCGTTGGTGGAATCGACCATGAACAAGTCGACACCCTCCTCACCGAGCCGGGCGAACGCGCGCAGGTCGGTGATCCGGTGGTCGAGCGGCAACTGGTCGAGCTTGAAGTCACCCGTGTGCAAGATGAGACCGGCGGGGGTGCGTACGGCGACGGCCAAGGAATCGGGGATCGAGTGATTCACCGCGATGAACTCGCAATCGAATTTGCCGATGCTGATCCGGTCACCGTCGGTGACGACGCGTTGCGAGACGTTCCTCAAGTGGTGCTCCCGCAGCTTCTCGGCCAGCAGCGCCAGCGTCAGCTTGGAGCCGATGAGCGGGATGTCGGGTCGCTGTCGCAACAGGTATGGCACAGCGCCGATGTGGTCCTCGTGGCCGTGGGTGAGCACCAGGCCGCTCACATCCTGAAGGCGCTCACTGATTGCGTCGAAGCCCGGCAAGATCAGATCGACACCCGGATGATCATCTTCGGGAAACAGCACGCCGCAGTCGATCAGGAGCAGCTGGCCATCGAACTCAACCGCGGACATATTGCGACCGACATCGCCCAAACCGCCTAACGAAACAATGCGCATCGCGTTTGGTGCCAGCAAAGGCGGGATCTGCAAGCTACTGGCTGCCACGGGAGGAAGGGTACAGCCCGGATAGCATCACGCCCGTGAGTTCAGCTTCCGGTGAACCGATCGCGGATTCCGTACGCCTTGCCTGGCCAGCCGAAGCGGCGAGCATTGCCGAGCTGCAGCGACGGTCCTGGGCCACCCAATGGCCGGCCGATCTCGCCGAGTTGATGCTCGCATCTGTCTCATTGACGGAGATGACCGACTCGTGGCGTTCGGCTATTGAGCGACCCCCGCAGGCAGCGTTCCGGGTTCTGGCCGCGACCGACGGCACCCGACTCGTGGGATTCGCCACCACCCTGCCCAGCCCGGATGAGGATGCCGACCCGAGTATGGACGGCGCGATCGATCAGTTCGTCGTGGATCCGGCGGCGCAACATCGAGGCCACGGTTCGCGGCTGCTGAACGCCTGCGCAGACACGCTGCGAGTCGATGGCTTTGGCCGTGCCAGTTGCTGGGTGAACGCAAACGACGAGGCGCTCCGGCGGTTCCTCACAGCTGCTGGTTGGGCTGCGGATGGGGCGACACGGGAGATCGGGCCCGATGACGAGTCCGTACGCCTCAAACAGGTCCGGCTCCACACCGATCTGGCGGCCGACCGCTGATGCTCATGCCGAACCGCTAGGACGAGACCGTCAGGTTGTCGCCCGCCAGGTCGACATGCACGCCGTCTTCAGCCGCCACGATCTGGGTGACCGTCAGGCCGAGCGGCATCCCCTTGAGCGGGATCGGCTTGAGCAGCGCGGCCAGCAAGGCCTGGGCGGTGAAGTCAGGCAGGTTCACCCCGGCGACGGCGATCCTGGCATCGCTCAGCGTCATGGTCTGTTCCTTAGCGTTCAGCCGCGGCGAGCCACTGATCACAGCCTCGACTTCTCGGCGAACGACGGTGGTCTTGACCACAATCTCCGCCCGGCCCTCGCCGCCGTAGGTCAGGGGTGCGCCAGCCACTGCGGAGAGTTTGGCGTAGTCGATCAGAGCAGTGCCCTCGCCGTGAGCCACGTTCATCGTCTTGAACCAGTCATTGGTCGTGACGTCGGTCATGACGAGGTCGGCATGCGCCAAGATCAGCGGTGCTTTGGTCGTTTCGCCGAGCTGATCGGCCACGACATGCACTTTGCCGATGGAGCCCGACGCGATCTGAGTCAGAAACGGAAACCCTTCGATGTCGACCTGAGGTAGCTGGGGCGTACCCAACTGGGGCTGCAGTTCTGCCGCAACCCGCTGCTCAGCGCGACGGTGAGCATACCGATCGCCCGCATAGAGGCCTGCGCCGAGCAACACGACGCTGGCGATGACGATCAATACGACGACCAGCGGCGAGCCCCGTAGGCGGCTGGTCCATGATCGGTTCACGTCATCAGATCCCAAGAATGGATTCGATCCCGACGGTCAGCCCGGGCCTGGTGCTGATGGCGCGGACTGCTGCGAGCACGCCTGGCATGAAGGACACTCGATCGAGCGAATCATGCCGGATGGTCAAGGTCTCACCCTCCGCACCGAAAAGCACCTCCTGATGGGCAACCAGTCCGCGGAGCCGCACGCCATGGACCCTGATCCCGTCAACCTGAGCACCCCGAGCGCCAGGCAACTCCTGGGCCGTCGCATCCGGTGGCGCTCCGAGGGCGGCCGCGTTACGGGCAGCGCCTATCCTGCGTGCCGTATTCGCCGCGGTGCCAGACGGGGCATCGGCCTTGGCGGGGTGATGCAGCTCGATGATTTCTGCGCTCTCATAGAAGGCGGCCGCCTGCTCCGCGAAACGCATCATCAAGACCGCTCCGATGGAGAAGTTGGGAGCGACCAGGACGCCGACACCGTCATGATCGGCAAGGATCGTGCGCAGCTGATTCAACCGCTCGTCTGTGAAGCCGGTGGTACCCACGACGGCGTGGATGCCGTGGTCGAGGCACCAGGAGAGGTTGTCCATCACCGCGTCGGGATGAGTGAAGTCGACGATGACCTCCGCAGCTTCGGCGGGCGTGCGGTCATCCCCCAGGTCGAGCGCCGCAACGAGCTCCAAGTCCGGGGCCGAGTCGACGGCACGGCACACTTCAGCACCCATCCGGCCACGGGATCCGAAGACGCCCACCCGTGTCATCCGCAACCACCTTCCGACTTGTCAGACTTACAGCGGGCTATGGCGAGCTGAGATGCTGACAACTCGGTTCTACCACTGAGAGAGGACCGACTCGATTCGCCGGGCTGGCACCCGGGCTCCGGCGATGGCAAGCGTCGGCGGATGTGTGAAGAGGAGCTCTGCCTCGGCCCGTACCTGATCGGATGTCACCTCATCGAAACAGCGCAGCAGCTCGCCAAGCGTCCTCTCATCGCCAAGTATGGCGTTCACACCAAGCCGGCTCATCCGGCTGCCCGGGCCCTCGTACGAGAGCGCCGTTTGGCCGCGCATCTGGCCCTTGGCTCGCACCAGCTCATCCTCTGTAACGCCATGGGCGGCCACATCAGCAAGCGTTGCCCGCACGAGCTCCAGAATCTGCACGAGCTTGCCGGGTGCGCACTGCCATTCCACGCTCCACAGACCAGCATCGGAATAGGCCGTCTCGCCGGCATCAATGGTGTAGGTCAGTCCGCGACGCTCCCGTACCTCGACAAACAGCCGCGACGCCATGCCGCCCCCAATGATCAGGGAGAGCAGGCCAAGCGGATATCGCCGTGCGTCGAAGACGCCAGAGCTGGGGAACGCCAGCACCGCGCTGCATTGCTCGAGCGGCAAGCGGCGCGTGAGTAGGCCTCCGCGACGGCTGATCGCGCTTGGACCTGGTCGTGGTCGAGCAGCCGGTGACGGCTGCACCTCGAGAGCGCTCAGTCGCTCGACGAGCCGGTCGTGGTCGGCCTTGCCCGCTGCCGCGACAACCAAGCAACCCGGCCGATAGTGCCGCCTCCAGTGATTCACGATCTGCCGTCGAGTGAGGGCGACCACCGAGGGCGCGGATCCGATGACGGGCCGACCGAGCCCTGACTTGCCGAAGACCTCAGCTGAGACCGCCTCAGCGGCGAGCTCGGCCGGATCATCGCTGTGCATGGAGATTTCGTCCAAGATCACTGCGCGCTCGGCGTCCACATCCTGCGGCGTGATCAGCGAGTGAGCAATCATGTCGGTAAGCACGTCGAGGGCAAGCTCGGCGTCACTGTGCAGCACCCGAGCATAGAAGCAGGTGTGCTCCTTGGCTGTGTACGCGTTCAGCTCGCCGCCTACGGACTCGATTGTGGCCGAGATCTGCTCCGCGGTGCGATTCGGTGTTCCCTTGAAGAGCAGGTGCTCCAAGAAGTGCGAGGCGCCATGCAGGCTCGGCGTCTCGTGCCGCGAACCGACCGAGACGAAGACGCCCAGCGCGTAGGTACTGGTAGACCGGATGTCCTCGGTCACGACCTGGAGGCCGTTTTGCAGCACCGTACGGCGGACGGCGCCATCCAGCTGAGGAAGGCGCCGTCCAGCACGGCCGCGCGGAACGACGGGCATGGGCGCTGACTCGAGTGTGCGGACGCCGCCTACGCCGGCACCGTCTCCTCAACCACAGGAATCAGCGACAGCTTGCCGCGATCGTCGATCTCATTGATCTCTACTTGAATCTTCTGTCCGACGCTGAGCACGTCCTCAACATTCTCAACTCTTTGCCCCCCAGCGAGCGGGCGCAGTTTGGAGATATGCAACAGGCCGTCCTTGCCCGGCAGCAGGGAGACAAAGGCGCCGAACGCGGTGATCTTGACAACCGTGCCGAGGTACCGCTCACCCTTTTCGGGGTTGGTTGGGTTGGCAATGGCGTTGATCATGGCTCGCGCTGCCTCGGCCTTGTCGGCCTGATCCGCGCCCACATAGATCGTCCCGTCGTCCTCGATGCTGATCTCTGCCCCGGTGTCGTCCTGGATCTGGTTGATCACCTTGCCCTTCGGGCCGATGACCTCACCGATCTTGTCGACAGGGATCTTCATGGTGATGATCCGCGGCGCGTAGATGCTCATCTCGTCAGGACTGTCGATGGCCTCACCCATCACCTCGAGCAGAGTGTTCCGGGCGTCCTTGGCCTGGTTCAGCGCGTCTCCCAGCACCGAGGCGGGAACGCCCTCCAGCTTGGTGTCCAGCTGCAGTGCGGTGATGAAGTCCCGGGTACCCGCGACCTTGAAGTCCATGTCCCCGTACGCGTCTTCTGCGCCGAGGATGTCGGTCAGTGCCACATAGCGGGTCTGACCGTCCACCGTGTCGGAGACCAGGCCCATAGCAATGCCAGCAACCGATGCGCGCAGCGGCACGCCCGCGTTGAGCAGCGCCAGCGTTGAGGCGCATACCGAGCCCATAGAGGTAGAGCCGTTGGAGCCCAGGGCTTCCGAGACCTGCCGAATCGCGTACGGGAACTCCTCACGCGTGGGCAGTACCGGTAGAATAGCCCGCTCGGCCAATGCACCATGCCCGATCTCGCGCCGCTTGGGCGATCCGACCCGGCCGGTTTCACCGGTGGAGTAAGGCGGGAAGTTGTAGTTGTGCATATAGCGCTTCGTGGTCTCCGGCGCGAGCGTGTCGAGCCTTTGCTCCATGCCCAACATGTTCAGCGTCGAGACGCCGAGAATCTGGGTCTCGCCCCGTTGGAAAAGCGCCGACCCGTGCACCCGCGGAACCACGCCAACCTCGCACGACAAGGTGCGGATGTCAGTCACGCCACGACCGTCGATGCGGATCTTGTCGGTCAAGATCCGCTGCCGAACCAGCTTCTTGGTGAGAGCTCGGTATGCGCCGGTGATCTCTTTCTCGCGGCCCTCGAACTGCGGCGCCAGACGCTCGACAATCTTGTTCTTGAGGGTATCGGCGGCCTGCTCACGCGTGTGCTTGTCGGCGATCGACATGACCTCGCTGAGTTCCACAGTGGCCGTCTCTTCAACGGCGGCGTACACGTCATCGGCGTACTCGAGGAAGATCGGGAATTCAGCGATCGGCATCGGGAACTTCGCTGCCAGCTCGATCTGCGCGTCGCACAACGCGCGGATGAACGGCTTCGCCGCCTCCAGACCGGCTGCTACCACCTCCTCGGAGGGAGCGGTTTCACCTGCCTTCACAAGATCCCAGGTGTGCTCCGTGGACTCTGCCTCAACCATGGCGATGGCCACATCGCCGGCAGGAGTGACTCGCCCGGCGACCACCATGTCGAAAGTAGCCTTTTCAAGCTGGTCGACGTCGGGGAAGCCGACCCAGCGGTCACCGATCAGTGCGACGCGTACGCCGCCAATCGGGCCGCTGAACGGCAAGCCACCCAGCTGAGTAGACAGCGAGGCCGCGTTGATAGCGACGACGTCGTAGACCTTGTTCGGGTTCAACGCCATGACGGTGACGACGACCTGGACCTCGTTGCGGAGACCGTTGACGAAACAGGGACGCAGCGGGCGATCGATGAGCCGGCAGGTAAGGATCGCGCCCTCGGATGGGCGGCCCTCACGGCGGAAGAACGAGCCGGGTATGCGGCCGGCGGCGTACATCCGTTCCTCGACGTCGACCGTGAGTGGGAAGAAGTCAAGGACTTCGCGGGGCTTGTTTTGCGCAGTCGTGGCCGACAGCACCATGGTGTCGTCGTCTAGATAGACGGTTGCCGATCCGGCGGCTTGCCGAGCTAGTAGGCCCGACTCGAACCGGACGACATGACGGCCGAGATCGCCGTTGTCGATAACGGCCTCGGTGAACTGAAGATCTGATCCCTCCACGGGATTCCTTTCTGCGGCGCTGGCCACACGGCCAGTGCCTGAGCAGGGATCGCACGCTCACAGGATGAGGCTCGACGTGGCGGGTATGCGTGTCCCGCGGCAGTCCCCCAAAAGGTGGTGGAGGCCGGTCTTCGATCGAGGTCCGCGGGCCAGAGCTGAACGCTCCTCCCGAAAACCACTACCGAGGACCGAGTCCTCTCCTCGTCGAGCATCCGTGTCGAGATGCGATCTCGAACGTGATATGGGTATTTAGTTGTGGTGTTGCAGGGCCCACTCTGCGTGCTGCCGAGCAGGCCGAGCCGCTTTGACAGATTACCGACGGAGTCCGAGCCGTTCGATGAGTGACCGGTAGCGCTCGATGTCGGTCTTGGCTACGTAGTTGAGCAGGCGGCGGCGTTGTCCAACCAACAGCATCAGGCCGCGCCGGCTGTGGTGGTCGTGCTTGTGCTCCTTGAGGTGCTCGGTGAGATGCGCGATCCGCTTGGTGAGGATTGCGACCTGGACCTCCGGAGAACCCGTGTCGCCGTCGCTGGTTGCGTACTCGTCAATGATCTTCTTCTTGGTTGCAGCGTCGATTGACACTACGTTCTCCTCTCGGTTTCCCGCTGCGCGGCGCTCCCGATGCCCTCTCGGGATCTTTTCACACGGTGTGAGTGGGAGCTCTTGAAAATCCGCGGCCGGTCAAACGGCGCCGCCAATCTACCAGCGGTGGGCAGTTGCCAGCTAATTCTAGGACTGGCAGCGCCGTTTCGAGATTGTTCATCTTGTTTCTTGTCGAAGCCAACGGTCGACCATCGAAGGCTCAGGACGCGTGCCTTCATGCGGCAACGCGTGTTCGCCGGCGGCGCCGGGGGTGTTGTTGTCGTTGGGCGTGGAGGCGTCGGATGCGGGCGTTGATTTGGGGTCGTTGTTGTTGGTCGATCCACCATGGCGGTATCCATTCCGGCAAACCGTCGGTGTTGATGCGGCAGGTCCAGCCTTTTTGCAGGAAGTGGGTGTGGTGGTATCTGCAGAGCAGGCTCAGATTGTCTAGGTCGGTGAGTCCGCCGAGGATCCAGTCCAAGATGTGGTGTCGGTCGCA
>DATLPF010000234.1:0-5315 GCA_035535875.1 Propionibacteriaceae bacterium | reverse complement strand
ACCATCTGCCCGTCCACGACCCCAGCGCCGTCCACGTATTCCGCGCCAGCGGCCTTCACATCGGCTTCAAGTGCCGGATATGCAGCAGTACGGCGACCCTGCAATGTTCCAGCCGCGGCGAGCACCAGCGGCGCGTGGCATAGCTGTGCCACCGGAAGGTCGCCCTCCATGAAGTGTCGTACGATGCGCTGCACATCCAGGTCGTTGCGGATGTATTCGGGCGCGCGCCCGCCGGGAATTACAAGCGCGACATACTGTGACGGGTCAACATCAGCGAACGCCACGTCTGCCGGCCATGTGTAGCCAAGTTTCTCGGTGTAGGTGTCGAATTCGTCGACGAAGTCGTGGATGACAAACTGCAATTTCTTGGCCGACGGTGCGGCGATGTCGACCTGGTACCCCTCCTCAATGAGGCGTTGATACGGATACATCACCTCGAGCGACTCCGCAGCATCTCCCGTCAACAACAACACTTTCGGCACGGCAACCTCCTCGTCGGGTCAAAAACCTTTCTCGTCCAGTCCAACTCCCAACGAACAGCACGTCAACCACGGATCGCAACCAATGTGACCTTCGGACGTCAGGCGGTCCAGCCGAGCCACGCCCCGCCGGCGCTCATGCCGCCCAGCCAGAGGGCGGCCGCAATGAGCGGCAGCGGTACCACTCACTCAGAGTGGCTCGCGTCTGATCTAGAAGCGGCCGAATCCAAAGAGCACAAGCCCAGACAACACGGAGATGGCAGGTCGCGCGCCATGCGGAACGCTAGGTTCAGGGAAACCACATTCAGATCAAGCTGAGATCTCGCCTCTGATCGCAGGTAGGCGGCCAGCTTGTGGGCAGGCTGCGCCGTGTTGGTCGGCGCCCTCGCCGGTGCCGCGTGAGAGGGACTGGGCATCGGAGCCAGCTTGCCAACACAACGACGCCAGGCGGATTCGCTGATAGCGGACACTGATTACGATCACCGACCGTGCGTAGGCACCTCTCCACTTCCAATTTATGGCTTCAAGCCCTGCTCGCTGGCGCTGATCGGCTTGGTCATGATGTGGTCCTTTCAGTTTGTTGATCTTGCTTCGCTTCCCGAGAACTCTCGAGGATCTGGACGAGCTAAAACGTCGCCCAAAGCAATCGCAAGGGCTGTCGATGTACTTCACGGTCCGATCCGAGAATCTTGATCTTGGTCGGAGGCTAGACCTTTCCTCCCATCTTTTGATCTTGAGCGCTTCGGCCGGCGATTATGCGGCAGCTTCGCGGCAACCGTCGCGCCGTCGATGCGGATCGTGCCGGCCACGGCCTGGGTCCGCTCCTCCGCCGCCGAGCCGAAGTCGTCCACCGACTCCATCTTGGCGTTTCAAGATTCTGATCTTGAGCGGAGTTCCTGAAGCATGGCCAGGACGGCTTCGCCGATGCCGATGGTTGCGTTGACCTGAGCGGCGGTGATCACGTGCGCCCGTCGTGCACCACGGCGGCACGGGTACGACGACGACGGCCGCCAGGGCCGGCGCGCCACAGGTGGTGGTGCCAGACCTCGCGCCGACGACGACAGCCGCGTGCGCCATTTGACGATCATCGGCTTGTTCAAGGCCGAATGCATTCGTACCACCGTCTTCCACAACGGGCCTTACAAGACCCTCGCCGACGTCGAGTACGCCACCGCCGGCTGGGTCGACTGGTACAACAACCGCAGACTCCACTCGACCCTTGGCATGGTCCCGCCCGTGGAGTGCGAGCAAGCCCATTACGCTGCCCTCAAGCCCGAGATGCAGCCCACATGAAAGCGGCACGAAACCTGGGACGCTTCACTACTTCGGTTGATGGTTGACAGTTGCTTCGGCTGATCCTTGACACTCCCGTATGACTTGACGGAGCGGACAGCGGCTCTACCGGTGCGCAGCAGACGATGCGAGACTGGCTACGTATCGGCAGGAGGAGGATCGTGAGCGAGCCCATCGAGGCGATCATCAGCGAAGCCTTGCGTGACGTATACGACCCGTGCTGCAAGGAGAAGGGCATTTCGGTGGTCGACATGGGACTGCTGCACCACGCCGAACTCGATGGAGGGGTGGCGCGCGTCGAACTGCTGCTCACCTCGGGGTGGTGCCCGTTCGCGTCCCGCGTGCTCACCGATGTCGAGTCGGTGCTGCGCTCACTCCCCGGGGTAATAGAGGCTTCCGTGGAGATCGTCTGGTCCGAGGCCTGGAGCCCGGACCGGCTCAGCGACTCGGCCCGCAGCAAGCTGCGATTCCTGCCCGACCCGTCCACCGTCCCCGACCCCGCGGCGTACGTCTCACAACATCGACCGGCACCAGTAGGAGGAACATCATGATCGGTGACGCCTTCGTGTTCGACGGGGTGGCACACCCCTTCAACTTCGAGGCCGACAACGCCCGCGGTCCGGCCGGACAGATGTTCTCTAACCACATCTATGCCTTCCACAACGCCTTGACCCCTGAGGGCCAGCCACTGTTGTCCGCAGACGAGTTCCTGCGCAAGTGGAGCGTCGAAGAGATCCACGAGATGGTCTACGGAAACTCCGACACTGACATGTTGGTCGCGATGCCGCTGCCTCTCACTGACCTCTACAAAGACGGCCTTGCCCCGTGGACGGAGTGCGCCAAGCTAGCCAAGCTCGATCCCGACCGGACCGTCATGTGGGGGACGGTCAACCCACTGGAGGGCAAGCAGGCGCTCGACGACGTCACTCGAGAGGTCGAGGAGTACGGCGCTAAGGCGTTCAAGTTCTACAACGTGCGGTATGAGGACGGCGGCCAGGTGCCGTGGCGGATGGATGACCCCGAGGTCGCTTTTCCGATCTTTGAGCGGATACAGGAGCTCGGCGTCAATCTCGTCGGTGTACACAAGGGCGTCCCGCTCGGACCACAGATGATCGAGTACACGCAGACCTGGGACATGGACGGCGCTGCCGACGCCTTCCCAGACATCAACTTCGTGATCTACCACGTGGGCGTGCCCTTCATCGACGAGACGTGCTGGCAGTTGATCCGGTTCCCGAACCTGTACGCCTCGTTGGCCGTCGGCATCAACTTCATCGTCCGGGCACCCCGTCAGTTCGCCGAGCTCCTTGGCAAGCTGCTGTTCTGGTGCGGCGAGGACAAGATCGTCTACGGGTCGGAGGCCCCGATCTGGCAGCCGCAGTGGGCACTGCAGGCATTCTGGGACTTCCAGATCCCCCAGGACCTGTGCGAGGGCTACGGCTACCCACAGCTCACCGACCAGGCCAAGCGCAAGATCCTCGGCGAGAACCTGCTCCGCCTGCACGGCATGGACGTCACCGACACGGTGGCGCGGCTCGGGCGCAAGCAGGCCGCCTGAGACCCGGCGCCAGATCGGTGCCGAGCTGGGTGTTCATTGGAGAGCACGGTGAGCCAACAGCTCCAGAGCGCCGGTATCACCATGCGTCGCGGCGTAGGTGAAATGCTCTGTGGACCATCGGCATTCGAAAGTGATCAATGGCTCGTTAGCGGTGAAGGCCGCTAGCGTTCGTGTGGTGAGCCGGCGCAAGCAGATTGAGAACGGCTCCCTGTTCTCGGTGCGTCAGATGGCTGCGGTCTGCGAGTGGCTCACAGCCATGACTGCTCGATACGTCCACCCGATAGCACCATGGGTTCGGCGAGATCGCCGACCTGCCACTACGTCATCGCCCCGTGCACCGACTCTGGCAACTCGGAGCCTACGCGGGCAGCCAGGCCGTCGAGCTCGGTACGGAGCGCGGCTGGGAGCCTCGGGCCCAACATGGCGAACCAGTCCTCGATCAACGCCAGCTCTGCCCGCCACTCCTCGGCATCTACGGTGAGCACGGCCTCCAGCGCCTCGGGCGGCAGGTTCAGGCCGTCGACATCGAGCGAGCCGGGCGCCGGTATGGACCCGACCAGCGTCTCGATGGTCTGCGCCCGCCCCTCCAGGCGCTCGACGATCCACTTGAGCACCCGGCTGTTCTCACCGAATCCCGGCCAGAGGAAGTTCCCATCGGCGGGTGACCGACGGAACCAGTTCACGTAAAAAATGGCCGGTACGCCTTCTCGGTACTCTGCGCCCAGCTGAAGCCAGTGCGCAAAGTAGTCGCCGGCCGCGTAGCCGAGGAATGGCAGCATGGCCATCGGGTCGCGCCGCACCACGCCGACCGCCCCGGTAGCGGCCGCGGTGGTCTCGCTGGACAGCGTCGCACCCAGGAACACCCCATGCGGCCAGTCGCGCGCCTGGCTGACTAGTGGCACCGTGTCCGCCCGACGCCCGCCGAAGATGATGGCGTCGATCGGGACTCCGGCCGGGTCGCCGTACTCGGGCGCGAGGATCGGGCACTGCGTCAAGGGTGTGCAGAACCGGCTGTTCGGGTGGGCCGCGGGGCCGGTGGCATCCTCGGGCGTCCAGCTTTGGCCGCGCCAGTCGGTCAGATGCGCGGGTGGTTCATCGGTCATGCCCTCCCACCACACGTCCCCGTCGTCGGTCAGCGCCACGTTGGTGAACAGGGAGTTGCCGCGGTCGATTGTCGCCATGGCGTTGGGGTTCGTCCGCCAGCTTGTGCCGGGTGCCACGCCGAACAGTCCGTATTCGGGATTGGTCGCGTACAGCCGGCCGTCGGGGCCGAACCGCATCCAGACGATGTCGTCGCCCAAGGTCTCCGCCGTCCAGCCCGGCAGCGTCGGACGCAGCATGGCCAGGTTCGTCTTCCCACAAGCGCTGGGAAAGGCGGCCGCGAGGTTATAGCTCCGCCCCTCTGGCGAGGTCAGTTTCATGAGCAACATGTGCTCGGCCAGCCACCCTTCGTCGCGAGCGATGACTGAGGCGATCCGCAGTGCGTAGCACTTCTTGCCGAGCAGCGAGTTGCCGCCGTAGCCGGAGCCGTACGACCAAATCGCCCGCTCCTCGGGGAAGTGGCTGATGTACTTCACCTCGTTGCACGGCCACTGGACGTCAACCTGCCCCGCTTGGAGCGGCGCACCCACCGAGTGCAGGCAGGCCACAAAGTCGGCCTCCCCGTATACAGTCATGGCGTGCAGCGCGGAGCGGCCGATCCGGGTCATGATTCTCATACTGACCACTACGTACGGGGAGTCGGTGATCTCCACCCCGAAGCTTGGCTGCTCTGCGTCAAGCGGACCCATACAGAACGGCACCACGTACATAATCCGGCCGCGCATGCAGCCGCGATACAGATCGGTCATCACCTGCTTCATCTCGGTCGGCGCTACCCAGTTGTTGGTAGGTCCGGCGTCGTCGGGCTCGGCTGAACAGATGAAGGTGCGGTCCTCGACCCTGGCGACATCGTCAGGGTCGCTCCGGGCGAGGAAAGAGTTGGG
>DATLPF010000233.1:0-3520 GCA_035535875.1 Propionibacteriaceae bacterium | reverse complement strand
CCGTTTGTCTTTGACTCGCTTCCGCACCCGATCCAGGAGGCCGGAATGCGAAATTCGGTCGAAGCACGCCTCGATGTCTGCGTCCAGCACCCACCGGTAACCGTGTGTGCCGAACAGCTGGATCTCAGCGATCGCGTCGTGCGCTCGCCGGTTCGGCCGGAACCCGTAGGAGACCGGCATGAAGTCGGCCTCGAAGATCGGTTCCAGCACCAGCTTCAACGCAGCCTGGACCACCCGATCAGCGATGGTGGGGATGCCTAAACTTCGCAGCTTCCCCGAACCGTGGCCTTTCGGGATCAACCGTTGGCGCACCGGCAACGGACGAAATGAGCCGTCCTTGACCTGTGCCCGCAGATCGTCCAGGAACCCCGCAACCCCGACCGTCTCCTCCACGGCGGCGACGGTCCAGCCGTCAACGCCGGGCGTGTCATGGCCGGTGTTGCTAGCGACCCGGGCGAACGCCATCCTCAGCGTCGCCGGGTCATGCACGAAGTTGAACAGGTCGTCGAACCGGCGACCAGGATCGGCCACCGCCCAACGGTGAAGCTTGGCCTGCATACCTGATACCCCGACCCGAGGTTCTTGCCCCATAGCCGGGCCACCCGTATTCACTGGTGGATCTTTCAGCATCACAGCATCCTTGTCTTCTCGTTTCCGCTGCCGCCCTTCCCCAGGTGGCCGGCTTTCCCGGCCTCGGAGTACTACGGCGGCTCCGTCCCGTCCCGGCCCGATCGGTCAACGGTGGACCCAACCCACCATCCGTGCTGGCAGCCCGGATAGCGGGTGAAGACCGAGACGGTTCCCACGTTCACTGCTGTTCGCTCGACGGATGAGGAGCCCCACTTTGTCCCTGCGGCCTCGCCATGGTTACGCCGTGGACATTCACCATGGCCTCCCGGCGGGCGCGTCCATACCCGCCCAGGAGTTGTTCCCACCCAGCCAAATAGCCACTCAGTGGGTTATGCACCGCTCCCGGCCCAGATCCGCCAGATTGAGGCCGGTAGATACTTGAAAGACGTAATAACGCAGGTTCCTCTCGTACTCCTTCCCATCACGCTCGCCGGACCCGCACCATCTGGCAGTTCTGGCCCGTCCCGGCTTTGTCAGGGCTGCTCCCACCCACTCCCGGCACCTTCCGAGGCAGGCTGCCCTCAGCTTCGCCGCCCCGCCACGACAGGGTCAGCGGTGCAGGTCTCTCACCTCCACTCAAACAACAGCGCCTCGTGGCGCACGAACGCGCTTATCTATGGGTCAGGCATCGACCGATTCGGCCGGACGTCTGGTGAGCCGCGACCTGTGGTCTTGTGACATTGGATTGCTGAGTCAGTTGCCCAACCTGGAACCGTGTGAGCCTCGCGGCCGGAACGGAGACGAGCTTGCGGCGATGGTTTCCTTGCTCCGCGTCCGACGGGGAAGGCGGTGTCGACGTGTCGAAGACACATGTGTGCGGAGGCTCGCCTTCTTAGTCGATGCGCCCTGAATCCAGCGGCAACAGAGACTAGTGTGGCGCTCTGCAGAGTTGCGGCAGCGCCGGGCTCGGCCGGTGGTTTCTCCCAGTCGATGGAGGCCGACATGGAGAGCAGAGCGAAGCGAAGGTGGCGGGCCGCCGTTCACCAGCAGTACGACCTGACCCGCGTGAGCGGTCGTCGGAGCCTTCTGGGTGCCGCGGCGAGCCGGCATTGGCCGCGTTGACCGGGCTCGCGCGCATCATCGCCTTCGGCCAGTCCACGCCGCCGGCATATGACCAGATCAAGTTGTGGAGCGACTACTACGCGGACCACGTCGGTCATGACGGCGTGGCGGAGCGCGTGTGGCGGCGCGCCGATGTGCGCACCCGTCATTTGACGGCCTACCCCGTGCACGAGGATGTATGCCGCTGGAGTACCGCCCAGCGGATGCGGCGATTCCTCGACGACGCGCTGCCCCTGGCCAAGGAGGCGGTAGGTAGCGCCCTGGTGGCGGCCACCCTCATCCCCGAAGAGGTTGGCCTGCTGGCCACGGTCTCGTGCACCGGATATGCCAATCCCGGCCTGGACGTCCATGTCGCCAAGGATCTAGGCATGCGCCCGGAAGTGCGGCGGCTAGCAGTCGGGCATATGGGATGCTATGCCGCCATCCCTGGGCTGGCGGTGGCCACCGACTATGTCATCGCGCAGCGCCGACCGGCCGTGCTGGTCTGTACGGAGCTGCCGTCCTTGCATGTGCAGCCGCCTCCGCACGACACCCAGCAAGCCGTTGCGCACGCACTGTTCGCCGACGCCTGCGCCGCCCTCGTGCTGGCCCCCTCGTGGATCGTAGGCGAAGGGCTCGACGTCATCGCCGTGGAAACGCTTACCGACGTCGGCTCAATTGCGGACATGACATGGGACATCACCGACCACGGGTTTCGCATGGCCCTCTCCCCGCGGGTCCCAGCGCTTGTGGCCCGTAACGTACCTACCCTCGTCGACCGTCTGCTGACTGACCGCGGGCTCGCTCCTGATGACGTGCGGCACTGGGCGATCCACCCAGGCGGTCCGCGAATCATCGACAAGGTACAAGAGGTCTTTTCCTTAGGCGACGTTCAGATCAAGCCATCCCGCGACATCCTGTCTCGCTATGGGAACTGCTCTTCGGCGACGATCTTGCTGACCCTCGCGTCAATGTGCCCTGTGCCCGTCGGAGACTATGTGCTCGCCATGGCCTTCGGTCCAGGTCTGACGGTCACCGGTGCCCTTCTCCAAGGTGCGGCGACGCCTAGGCCGACCCATGCACAACCAGGCTGACTACATCGACCGCCGCGATGCATACGGCAGCGGCAAACGGCACCCGGCCGCGGCCGCGCATGGCGACGACTGCGAGGACCACGCAGAGCGCGAAGGCTGCCCACACCCACGCGGCGGTTCTCGTCACTGGGCCGAGTGCTGCCACCGCGGAGGCGACCGTTAGCACCAGCGGTGCCAGCCAGCGCAGTCTGCGTGCACCCAGGCGGTGGGGCAAACCACGTACGCCGGTCTGGGCGTCGTCGGCGAGGTCGGGCAGTGCGTTCAGCAGGTGGGCCCCGACGCCGAGCAGGGCACCGGCGGCCACCATCCACGCGGCGGGCCACTGCGGCTCTGGAAGGGCGAGGGTGATCACGGCGGGAAGCGCGCCGAACGCGACCGCGTACGGCAAGCCTGACCAGGCGACCTGTTTGAGACCAAGATTGTAGGCCCAGCCGGACCCCACTACTAGCAGCAGGTGCACGGCCGCGGATGCGAGGCCGCACGCCAGGGACAGGACAATGCATGCCCCAGCGGCCGCCGCGATCATCCGCCGGACCAGAGCCTCGGAGACCTCACCACGAGCGACCGGTTTGTCGGCGCGCCCCACCTGCTGGTCACGGCCGGCGTCGATTACGTCGTTGGACCAGCCGATGGTGAGCTGCCCTGCCGCAACGGCCGCCGTGACGACCAAGCCTGTTCCCAACCCATGGCCGGCTGCCACGGCCAAGAGCGCGGTGAGCGCGGTGACCGCGACCGTGGGCCCGGGATGGCTGGCA
>DATLPF010000232.1:0-43869 GCA_035535875.1 Propionibacteriaceae bacterium | reverse complement strand
CACCCTCCGCAGCATCATCGTGCCCATCATCTCCCCCGGCATCGCAGCCACCGCACTGATCTGTTTCATCTTCGCCTGGAACGAACTACTCCTGGCCAACACCCTCACCAGCGTCATCGCCGGCACCGCACCCGTATTCCTGACCAGCTTCGTCACCTCACAAGGCCTATTCCTCGCCAAAGTCTGCGCCGCAGCAACAGTAGTCTCACTCCCAGTGATCATCGCCGGCTTCGCAGCACAAGACAAACTCGTCCAAGGCCTCTCCCTCGGCGCAGTCAAATAAAGGCCAGAACACAAATGACAACACTCAACCAAACCAACCTCGGATCGCTCTCGATTCCTGTGCCGAGCTATGACCGCTCCCAGGTGAAGGTCGGGATCGTGCATTTCGGTGTCGGTGGGTTTCATCGAGCCCATCAGGCGATGTATGTCGATCAGCTCATGGAGCAAGGCAAGGCACTCGACTGGGGCATCTGCGGCGTCGGCGTCATGTCGTTCGACCTCAAAATGAAGGAGGCCATGGAGGCCCAGGACTGTCTGTACACCCTGGTGCTGAAAGCTCCCGACGGAAGTTGGGAGCCTCGGATCATGGGATCGATTGTCCAGTACCTCTATGCACCGGATGATCCTGACGCTGTCGTCGAGAAGATGGCTGACCCAGCGACCCGGATCGTCTCACTCACCGTGACCGAAGGGGGATACAACTTTCATCCGGTGACTGGTGAGTTCGACGACACCAACCCGGCTGTCCAGGCGGACCTGGCTCCCGGAGCAGTCCCGGGCACCACGTTCGGCCTGATAACTGAGGCACTCGTGCGGCGACGCTCCCGGGGCATCGAGCCCTTCACGGTGATGTCCTGCGACAACATCGAGAGCAATGGCCATGTCGCGCAGGAGGTCTTTACCGCATTCGCCCGGCTCCGAGACCCGGAGCTGGGCGAATGGGTGGCAAGCAATGTCCGCTTCCCGAACTCCATGGTCGACCGGATTACACCTGTCACCACCGACGAGGTCCGGGCGCAGATCAGCGAACGCTTCGGGGTCGAGGACGCCTGGCCGGTGGTCTGCGAGCCGTTCACCCAGTGGGCGCTGGAGGACAACTTCACCTCCGGCCGCCCGCCGCTGGAAGATGTCGGGGTGCAGGTCGTGCCGGACGTCGTTCCGTACGAGCTGATGAAGCTGCGGCTGCTTAATGCGAGCCATCAAGCACTGTGCTACTTCGGTTATCTCGCGGGGTATCGGCTGGTGCACGAGGTGGCGCAGGATCCGTTGTTCGCCAACTTCCTGCTGGATTACATGAACCTGGAGGCCACCCCGACGCTAGCCCCGGTGCCCGGCATCGACCTGGACGCGTACAAGCATCAGTTGATCGAGCGGTTCTCCAACTCCGCGGTCCGAGACACGGTCGCGCGGCTCTGTGCAGAGAGTTCGGATCGCATTCCGAAGTGGCTGCTACCAGTCATTCGGGAGAATCTGGCCGCTGGCCGCGATGTGACGCTGTCGGCTGCCGTAGTTGCCAGTTGGGCGCGGTACGCCGAAGGGGTCGACGAGCAGGGTGAGCCCATCAAGGTCGTTGATCGGCTGGCAGACACACTGCAGCAGATTGCGGCCCAGCAGCGAGAGAACCCGCTGGCCTTCGTGGAGAATCGCGAGCTCTTCGGAGATCTGGCCACCGAGCCGGCCTTCACCGAGCCGTACCTGAACGCGCTCAACTCATTGCACAGCCGCGGTGCCCGCGCCACACTCGAGGCCCTCGCCACGCGCTCATCTGCTGTCTAATCGCACGGGATCGCCCCTCAGGTGATTCGCACAGACGAATGGGCGGCAGGCGACAATGGTGGTGATGGACTCCATAGGGCGGTATCGACTCGTACGGCGCATTGGCGCTGGGTCGTTCGCGACGGTGTGGCTCGGCAACGACGACGACCTGGACGTGCCCGTGGCTGTCAAGGTGCTCGCCGACAACTGGGCCAGTAACCACGATGTCCGCAATCGCTTCCTAGCAGAGGCGCGGATCATGCGCCGGATCCATGACCGCCGTCTGGTGCAGGTGTACGACGTCGGCACCCTCGAGGACGGGCGACCGTACTTCGTCATGGACTACATAGACGGCGGCTCCTTGAACGATCTGCGCAAGCAGGGCATCGACCCGGTACGCGCGCTGCGGCTCTGTGCTGAGGCGTGCCGCGCGCTGGATGTCTTACACGTGCACGACATCATCCACCGTGACGTCACGCCGAGGAACCTGCTGCTCAGCAAGATCGCCGACGGCCAGACCCAGGTACTGATCGCTGACCTAGGCGTCGCAAAGTCCATGCTGGACGCGGTCGGCGGCACGATGACGGCCGGCACACCCTCTTACATGGCGCCAGAGCAGGCGATGGGCTTATCGCCGCTCGACAGGCGAGTCGATATCTACTCGCTTGCCGCGGTGACATACGCGATGTTGACCGGCCATCCCCCGTTTCTGGTACGCAGCATTGCCGACATTGTCGCCCGCGACCCATCGCAGGCCCCGGAGCCGATCGCCGGGCGGCTGGGTGCACCATCAACACTCGACGGCGTGATGCTCTCGGGCCTAGCCGCTGACCGGAACCGTCGTCCGCCGACCGCCGTGCTGCTCGCGGCGGGGCTGGAGGCAATCGCGAGCGAGATGCAGGCAGCCGGTACCGCCAGGCAGGTCTCCGGGGGCAGCGAGATCACGCACGCGTCGCCCGGGACGGAGCCGCCGAGGGCCAGCGAGACCACCGCGCCCGAGCTGCCACCAACTGTTGCATTGGATCCGACATTCCTCCCGCCACCCGCAGCGCGCATGTCGGGGTTCGAGCCAGCCAGTCCCTATCCCGCCGCGGTGGGTCCGCCGGCCTTCCAGCCCTCACCGCAGCCGCTCGCAGGTAACTATCTCAGCTCGGGCCAGCTGTATGCGCCGAGCCAGCTGACTGTGCCGCCACAAGCCCGCACTCCATCCAGACCCGTGTCCTACTACATCTTGCTGGGCGTTTCAGCGCTCGCCCTCTTCGCCATTTCGATGTTCCTGACCATCTTGGTGCTGCGTTGAATTGCGACGCTGATAAACGCTGCTCCTGCGTGTCAGTCAATGCGGCGCAAATTCGTTCCGCACTACACCGATGCGCAACGAGGTAAGGACTCCGAGCAGCGCAACGACGGCCATCGACAACTCGACGAGGCCGAAGGTCAAGGCGAGGTTTCCGCCCTGATGGAGCGCTGCAAAAATGCTGCCGGCGACGCCGACGAAGATGCCGGATCCAAGAGCATCGTAGACATTCAGCGAGGAGGCGTTGCGGCCCTGCTCCGCCGCTGTGGAGAGGCTCATCACAGCCAAGGAGGTGCTGGACATCGCAAGTCCCATGCCGAGACCGCCGAATATCCAGCAGACCGCGAC
This sequence comes from Propionibacteriaceae bacterium, assembly GCA_035535875.1. GTDB lineage: Bacteria > Actinomycetota > Actinomycetes > Propionibacteriales > Propionibacteriaceae > Microlunatus. Next base: position 40,466 of record DATLPF010000232.1, on the reverse strand, counting down.
CAAGACGTACGGGATCGCGGGCAGGAAGGCCATCACGCCCACCAGCGCCAACCCAGCGGCCACCGAACAGCATCCAATCGTGATCAACACGTCACGGCGAACCCGCAGCCATGGGCGGGACTGGAGCCAGGAACCAGTGGTCCAGCCGACGGCGCCGACCGTCAGCACAGCCCCAGCTTGGAACAGCGGAACACTGCGCTGCTCAACCAGCATCAGCGGTACGAAGGCCTCACCACCGACGAATGCGCCGGCCAGCAGCCCGCGGGTTTGGATGACCTGTGACAGCCCGCGGCGGAAGTTCATGAAGCCGGGTGGCATCAGCCGAGGAAGTGCGATCACAAGCGCAGTTAGACCGCCAACCAGCAGGCCCAACGCAATCCAGTCCAGCCGCTGACCTGCAAGTTGTAGGGCGGCAGCAGCGACGGCGAGGAGCCCGGCAGCCCACAGTGGCGCAGGCTTCTGCGCGTCGGCGGCGCCTTGCTGATGCGAGCGCATCATCCGGAGCAGGCTCGGCAACGCCATGATGCCGCCGAAAAGCACCAAGGGTATGACGGCGAAGAACACCCAGTGCCAGCTCAAATGGTTCGTCAGCCATGCTGAAGCCGGTGGACCGACAAACGATGGCAGAACCCAGGCCGTGGAGATATAGGTGAACATCTTGGGTCGCTGGGTAAGGCTGTACGCCTGGGCGACACAGACGAAGATCGCGACGTTCATGGTGCCACCGCCCAGTCCCTGCACCAGCCGACCTATGACCAGCTGGGCCATGTGCTGAGCGGTGCCCGCCACCACGAGTCCGACCAGAAAGATCACCAGCCCCGCCAGCAGTGGTTTAGCTGGGCCGATCCGATCGCTGAGCCGGCCACAGACCACAGTGGCGAACAGCATTCCGATCAAGAACAGCGAGAAGGCCCAGGCGTAGTACCGGATGCCATCAAGATCACGGGCGGCCACTGGCATTGCGGTCGCCACCGAGATGGTCTCGAAGGCGATGGCGACAATGGTGGCGCACAGGCCAATCGTGAGCGCACGCTGGGAGTCCCTGGGTACGGCGACTTCGCTGTCGTCGTGCGCGGTCTGTTGCGTGGCCATCTCACCAGTCCATCACCTCAAGCGGGCTCAAGGTCAATCTGTGAGCCTGCTCGCGCATCGCGCTTTGGATCCGCCTACTTCGTCGTCGCTCCCAGAGGAAAAAACGCCTCCGCTCGCTTCTCCTCAGCACGGCGGCGCGCGATCTCCGACGCTCGCAGGCTGTTCTGTGAGCCTGCTCGCGCTGCGCTGTCTAGACTGGCCGATGTGAGTCAGCAACCAAGTCCCGGCGCGAAAACCATTGTCGACGAGCGCACCGAGGAGCGCACCGACTACCACGTTGAGGAAGGCGATCACGAGCGCTTCTCCCACTACGTGCCGAAGGAGAAGCTCACCGAGGCCATGGTGATGGGCACACCTGTGGTTGCACTCTGCGGCAAGGTGTGGGTACCGAGCCGCGACCCGGAGCGGTTCCCGGTGTGTCCGGAATGCAAGGAAATCTGGGAGTCCCTGGAATCAGGCGACGACCAGAACTGAGTTGTCAGAACCCAGTTGAGTTATAGGGCAACGAGATTCTGACACGTTGACCCGACTGCCGTTCCACGGCGCCTACCTCTAGTCTGACGCCATGGATTCCGCGGTCAACAACGGGCGGACGCTGGTGCTCGTCCGACACGGCAAGTCCTCGTGGGATTACGACGTCGATGATCATGAGCGGCCGCTGTCCGCGCGTGGGCGTCGGGACGCTGAGGCGCTCGGCCGGTTGCTCAACCAGCGATCACTGCATACCGACCTGGTGTTCTGCTCGACCGCGACCCGTACCAGGCAGACCTGGGAGTACGCGAAGGCAGGCGGTGCCAGTGCGGGTGAGGTTGAGTACCTCCGCGAGATCTATCACGCCTGGGTGCCAGAGCTGCTGACGCTGATTCGCGACGTTCCTGACGAAATTCACACCTTGCTCGTGCTCGGGCATGCACCCGGCATTCCGGACCTCGTCGAGCACCTCTGTGTCCGAACGGATTCGGCCGACTGGACGCAGATGGACAGCAAATTCCCGACCAGCGCGCTCGCCGTTGTCAACGTGCCTGGGCCGTGGGCCGAGCTCGGGAAGGGCCGCGCGGAGTTAGCCAGTTTCGTCGTGCCGCGTGGTTAGTTCTTGGGTGTGCAGCAGGCTCGCGTCACACTGGCCCAGCTTCGGCGACCAGGTCGGCAACGAAGGCGAGCTTCGCGATCACTGGCGCGCCCAGAACGAAGGGGTAGAGGTCGGAGCGACCCATGCTCCGGTTGATCTGATTCAAGCCCGTGGTCAGTGGCAACCAGGTCCGCCCAATCACCTCAGCCATGGGTGCCTCGAGCGGTCCAGGCCGCGGCTCGTCTGAAATGAGCCCGAACTCCCCCGCTGTTTGCAGCGTGTCAGCGATATGCAAGAAGTGGCCGAAGACCTCAGCAAAGTCCTCCAGTGGATGCATGGTCGCGTACGCGCTGATGAAGTTGTTCTGCCAGTCGTGGCCTGACCCAGTCGAATAATGACGCTGCAGTGCCGCCTCGTACGAAGTCGTTTCGTCGCCAAAAAGCGCGCGGAACTCCTCGCGGCGGTTGCTGGGCAGAGCGAGTAGTTCGCCGTAGTAATGACCGATCTCATGTCGAAAGTGCCCCAGGACCGTACGGTATGGCTCGTCCATGCTCGCCCGTAGCGCTTCACGATGGGCGTCGTTGCTCTCCGCCAGGTCAAGGGTGATGATCCCGTTCTGATAGCCGGTCATGATCTTGCCTCGGCTACTGGAGAGCAGGTCGAACGCAAGACCACTGAAGCCGTCGCTCACCTGGACCGGGAGCCGCAGCTCATCGAGCCCGAAGATCAGCCGGCGCTTGGCGGTCTCGGCAATCCAGTACTGCGCGAGCCCGACGGTGTCGCCATCGGCTGGGCGCGTCCGTGTCAAAGTGCAACTGAAGCACAGGCCAAATGCCGAAGCCGGATCGGCGATCCAGTTGCACCCGCAGCGGTTGAGATTGGCGCAGATAGGACGATCGGCCTTGACAGCCACCATGGTGCCTTGCTCGCGCGAGTACCCGACCGCGCTGCCGCACGTCACGCAGACTGAGTTCTCGAAGAAGAGCTCAGCGCTGCAGACCTCACAGTGAAATGCGCGCACGATCGCCCACTTTGCCAGTCAACATTCAACGAACAGCGGGTGGGTCCAGCGCTAGGTCCGCCGCCGTCGTCGTCGCTCGCAGAGGAAAGAACGCCTCCGCTCGCTCCGGCTGCAATTGCTCGCTCCACTCGCTGAGGCTGGCGCTTGTTAGCCGCTGCCTTCCTGACTCGCTCGCAGACGAAGAACGCGTCTGCCCGCTCGCTCGTCCAGGACAGCGGCACGCCAGCCTGGCTCCGTGCGGCGGCGCGCGATTTCCGACCCTCGCAGCTATGTGCCAAGGGTGCGGAATTCAGCGGCGAGCCGGTCGACTACGGCTACGGCTCTCATGGTCAATCTGCGGATTCCGGCCGCTGGCGACGTCCAGCTCCATCAGCCGAATTGCCCACCCTCCTACGACTTGCCCTAGGGCACTGGCTACGTCTCCGCCATGTCGACCGAGACTTCCATCCTGGATTTCTTGGCTTCAGTGACGATCACGCCCTTGACAGGCGGCACGTCGCCATAGTCCCGGCCCCACGCCACCGTGGCATGTGAGTCGTCAACGAGTCGGTCATTAGTCGGGTCGAGATACAGCCAGCCGGCACCCGGAATCCAACAGCCGGCCCAAGCATGGCTGGCCGCATCCCCGATCAGCCGCGGCTTGCCCGGTGCCGGCCGGGTGGCCAGGTAGCCGCTGACATAGCGTCCCGCTAGGCCAAGGGAGCGAAGGTTCGACACCATGAAGTGTGCGAAATCCTGGCACACGCCGGTCCGTTTCTCGAGCAGGTCGGAGATCCTCGTGCTCAGCGTGGTCGAGCCTGATTTATACGTGAAGTCGCGGTGAATTCGGTGCATCAGCTCGACCGCGGCTTCGCCGATGGGGCGCCCTGCCGGGAAGGACTGGCGAGCGTAGTCCTCGATTGCCGGGGGCACCTCAACATAGGGCGACGGGAACGTGAAATCCATGGCTTCCCATGCTTCCCCGTCATCTTCTCGCACCCGAGGCTGCGCCCATTCCCACGGCACAGCCAGCGCCTCCGGATCCAACTCCTTCACGCCAATGTCGACCATGCTGATCGATGTGACCACCAACCTGGTGTGCGGCTTGATGACATGGAAGTAGGCCTTGGTGTTGCCATAGAGGTCAATGTGGCGGGACAAGTCCGCAGGCTCAGGATCGATCGCGATCTCATGGGCCAGGCAGCTCTGCCACTCCAGATCACGCGGGCGGAGATGAAACAGGCCAAAGCTCCCAGTGACATCGGAGTCGTAGGTATAGGTCGTGCGGTGCTCGATGCGGTAGCTGATCATGCTGTATCACCCAACGCGTCGGTACGGAACAGCGGACGCTGAGTTGGCGGCGGCTGCTGATATTGATCACGGATCGCCTCCGACAACGCTCGCAGCTGTTTCTGAAGATCGGTAAGGAACTCCTCGAGCGGAGCCCGACGGCCATTGGCGGCCTCTGCGAGCGCCACCGGGTCGGCGATGCGTACGCGTTCTGCCATCCCGTCAAGCAGTCGCAACGGCCGAGCAGTTGGTGAGGTGTTGGGCAGAGCTCGCAGGTCGGTTCTGATCCGCTGCAGCTGGAATGCGACCGAGCGCGGGTTGAACGGGTCGATCACGAGCAACTCGATCACTGCGTTGACACTGGATCGGGTGCGATAGCGACGCCGGAACGTCACGATGGATTCGGCCGCAGTGAGCACTGCCTCCAGCATCAGGTGATCCGTGTCGGCTGCTCGCTCTCGACAGATCGTCACCCGCAGCAGCGCCAGGATCTGCAGTGCACGCTCCAGCCCGCGCCCGGAATCGAGCATGTACCACCCGGGATCCCGGACCATGTTTTCAGTCGCAATCCCCGCCAGCGCGAGCAAGCCGGACAGTACGCGCTCGCTGGCGTCGGTCAGCTGAAGACCCTGGTCGTCAGGGTTGGCGGCTAGCGCGGCAAGGGCCCTCTCGATGTCGGCCAGCACCATCCAGACGTCTTCGGATAGCTGGTCGCGTACGCCTTGTGCCGCCATGGACAGCGCCCCCAGGGATTGGGCGACAGTGCCCGTCCGATGGCGATCCAGCAGTATCGATCGGAACTCCGGCATCATCTCGATCTGCGGATTGAGGAAACCGGGGTACGTAGTACTGACGTGCGTGACCGCCTGCAGCAGTACATCCAGGGCACGCCCATTGGTCACACCGAGGTCAGTCTCAATGGCCACCGTCCGGGTAGCCAACGCCAGCCGTAGGAGATCTTCAGCGCGTTCGGCGTACCGGCCGAACCAATAGAGATCGCTCAGCACCCTCGGCACCATGGCGATCGAAGCTGATACGGCCGGAACGAAGCCCGTCTCCTCACCAACCCGACCGCGTGCCACGATCCGGGGAGCGGCAACGGGCTCGCTGCCCACCACCCAGACGTCCTTGGCCAGCTGGCCATTGGGTTCAGTAACGAATACGCCACGTTGCTCCGACGTGTCATCGGTCACTCGGGCGAGGCCGCCCAGCATCGCGGTGTACGACCCGCCGCTCCGGACCGCGAACGATCGCAGCACGACGTTGCGACGAACGAGCCGATCCTCATGGCTGGTTGGCGCTGATGACAGGTGGAGCACCTCCTGTCCGACGAAGCGGTGTGGCGCGGCCCTGATCTTGTCTGCCAGCAGTTCGCGCTGCCTGCCGCTCAGCGCGGCCCCACGTACGCTGCGCCCGTGACCGCGGCTGATTGGCCGTATCACGACGGAATCCAGGTTGTTCAGCACGTGGCTCAACGCTGCCTGGTCACCGCACCACCAAGTCTCGACCGACGGCAACCGCAGTGACTGACCGAGCAGCCGTTCGCACAGCTCGGGCAGGAACGGCAGCAGAGCGGGGTTCTCGAGGACCCCGGAGCCCAGGTTGTTCAGCACGCTGACGGTGCCCTCGCGTACGCATTCCATCAGCCCGGTTACCCCAAGCCGTGAGTCAGGCCGCAGCTCCAACGCGTCCATCCAGGTGGAGTCGACGCGGCGCAAGATCACGTCGACCCCTTCGAGCTTGCCAAGGACTCGCATCCAGACCCGGCCATCACGAACCGTCAGGTCGCTGCCCTCGAGCAGTGGGAAGCCGAGCAACGAGGCAACGAAAGCCTGGTCGAAGGCGGTTTCGGAGTGCGTGCCGGGGCTCAGCACGACGACCCGCGGATCCTCGACTGCGCTGGGCGCCGCATCGACGAGGGCAAGGCGCATCGCCTGGAAGAATGGCGTGAGCCGGTGCAGGTGGGCCTGGTGATAGATCTCTGGCATCACGCGCGAGATCACCCGGCGGTTTTGCATGGCGTATCCGGCGCCTGAGGGCGCCTGGGTCCGATCGGAGACCACCTTCCAATGCCCGCCGCCGTCGCGCCCCAAGTCCGCCGCGATCATGAACAATCGCTGGCCGGCCACTGCCTCGCTGCCGACGAGTGGCCGTAGGTACTCGTCGTGGTCGAAAATCGCTGCGGCCGGGATATGACGTCGCGCTAGCAGCCGGCGCGCACCGTAAAGGTCAGCCATGATCGAATCCAACAGCTCGGCCCGCTGCACCAGACCAGCCTCGAGCCCTGCCCACTCTCGGTCATCGAGGATTAACGGCAGCGGGTCAAGCCGCCACGGCTTTGGCTCCACGAGGCCAGTCGGCGTTCCAGCGGCCGGAGGGCCATGCCCGTTCGGTTCGTCGGCGATCGAGAGCGCTGAGGCTGGACTCGGGGTGTAGGTGACGTTGTCGTCCTCCAGCAGCCGGGCTACCTCGCGCTGGGCGTGCACCAAGTCGGTGTCGGCGAACTCATCGAGCCCGTCCAGCAGTGATGACCAACCCTGGCGGACGGTGCCGTCCGCGGCCACGAGCTCGTCGAACGCCGGTTGCCGATCCATCGTGGCGGGCTGGCTTGCTACAGCCAGGTAGCGACTAAGGACACTCACGTAGTGCCCCAAGACTGAGAGCTACCGAGTCCCCAAGCGCGTGGCACCCGACGGCGCAGATCGAGCGTCAACGGATACTCATCGTCACCGGCCGAGCGCCTGATCAGCTGGGCATCCAGCGCCTCAAGATCAATCACCCCCGTGGCCTGCCCCATCGCCTCAAAGCGCCCTGCCCGACGCGCCTCAGCCTCCGATGCGTTGACCGGCGGACGATCGTACGTCCGGCCGCCGGGATGGACCACGTGATAGGTCGCGCCACCGAGGGAGAAGCGGCTCCCGCGATCGATGAGATCGAAGGACAGCGGTGAGTCCACTTCGAGGGTCGGGTGCAGCGATGACCACGGGTTCCAGGCCTTGTAACGGACACCGGCGACGTAGCTGCCTGGTGTGCCAGTAGCCGTCAACGGAACCGGTCGTCCGTTGCACGTCAGCAGGTGCCGCTCGGGGACGAATCCGTTCACCGCGACCTGCAGTCGTTCGGTCGAAGAATCCACATAACGCGCAGTACCCCCAGTGGCCGCCTCCTCACCAAGCACGTGCCAGGGCTCGATAGCGCTGCGAAGTTCCAGCTCCACCCCGCTGATCTTGGTCACACCGATCTGCGGGAACCGGAACTCGACGAACGGGAGCAACCAGGACAACTCGAACTCGATTCCGTGGGCGCGCAGATCGGCGACGACCTCGGCAAGGTCGGCCAGCACGAAGTGCGGCAGCAGGAATCGCTCGTGCAGCATGATCCCCCACCTGACCAGTGGGGCGGAATAACGCTGCTCGGCGAACCGGGCGACCAGCGCACGGACCAGGAGAGCCTGGACCAGTGCCATGTCCGGGTGCGGTGGCATTTCGAATCCGCGCAGTTCGAGCAGCCCGAGCCTGCCCCGCATCGAATTGGGGTTGTAGAGCTTGTCGATGCAAAATTCGGCGCGGTGTGTGTTGCCGGTGATATCGGTGAGCAGGTTGCGCAGCGCGCGATCGACCGCCCACGGCCGGTGCTCGGTATCGGCCAGCTCATCGATCTCGGCGAAGGAGATCTCCAGCTCGTACAGCGTCTCCGGCCTACCCTCGTCGACGCGTGGTGCTTGGCTGGTCGGTCCTACGAAACGTCCTGCGAAGAGGTACGACAGACTGGGATGGTGCTGCCAGAAGGTGATCATGCTGACCAGCAAATCGGGGCGCTGGAGCAACGGCGACCGCATCGGCTCCGGACCGCCGAGTGTGAGGTGGTTGCCGCCGCCGGTACCGCTGTGGCGCCCGTCGAGACCGAAGGTTTCGGCGCAAAGCCGCTGTTCACGGGCAATCCCATAGAGCGTCTCGGCTAGGTCGGAAAGTTCGGCCCAGCTGGAGGTTGGATGGACATTCACCTCGATCACTCCAGGATCGGGGGTGATCAGCAACGTCTTGATCCGAGAATCCGGCGGCGGCCCATAACCTTCCAGAATCACAGCGATGCCGGTCCGCGTCGCGGCCCGATCGACTAGTCCGACCAACTCGATGAACTTTTCCAGCCTCTCCAGCGGCGGGAGAAATACATGCACGTAGCACTCACGAGGCTCGACGACCAAGGCCGTACGCGCTGGCGCGTCATGTGGATCGACCACCACCGCCCGTGGCTGCCCGACCGCCTCGTTCAGCGATGGTCCGGCCTTGGTGTAGGACTCCTCGCCGGCGAAGTCGGGATCTGTCCACGAGAGCGCGTCGAGTGGCAGCCGTGAGCCGGCTGACGAATCGCCAGGAACCAGCACCAGGCGGCCTCGCCGGGTCCTCCAGGCCGGGCTCGTCCAGCCCTCGCCAAACCATGCTGGCACCAGCGGCAGCACCCAAGCTGCGGGTTCGGTCTCGGACCGATCCAGTTCGCCGACGAGCTGAGGGTCCGGCTGCTCTGGATCAAATGCTGGATGCGGCCCGGCCGGCTGGCTGACTTCCGTCGCGAGCCGCGCCAGTGGATCTTCGAAGGCCGGCTGCAACTGCTCATCCGGCAGCCCGAAATCTGCGGTGATCGCTCGGGCCAGCCGCTCGGCCGACGCAGATGAATCGAGGTCTTGCTTCGCGGAGTCGAACGGATCCGCCAGCAGTGCAGGGTCACTCCACAGTTGCTCGCCGTCGCTACGCCAGATGAGTCCAATCTGCCAACGAGGCAGCGGCTCCCCGGGATACCACTTGCCCTCGCTGCGCTGCACCAGCCCGCCTGGTGCAAAACGATCCGCTAGCTCGGCAGCCAGTTGGTTGGCCAATTGGCGCTTCTCGGCGCCATCTGCAGCCACTGTCCACTGAGCCGAGGTCATGTCGTCGGTCGACACGAACGTCGGCTCACCACCCATAGTGAGCTCCAGGCCAGCGGCCTGCAGCCGCCCGTCGACTGCCTCCCCCAATCGCTGGATGTCGTCGACCTGAGCCGCCATATAAGGCAAGGTGATTCGTGGGTCCTGCTGCGCACGGCGTACGGTGTTGGCGAATTCCATCGTGGTCGCCGACTGCTCGGTTGCCCCGGTGATCGCAGCGGCGGACGCTGGGTGGGGTGTGGCCGCAAGCGGAATGTGGCCCTCACCAGCAAACAGGGCAGACGTGGCATCGAGCCCGATCCAGCCGGCACCGGGGATGTACACCTCGGCCCAGGCGTGCAAATCGGTGAAGTCCTCGGTCGGTCCGCTGGGACCATCAACGCTCGGCTGGTCGGGTGCCAGCTGAACGAGGTAGCCCGAGACGAATCGAGCCGCCAGGCCACACTGCCGCAGGGCAGTCACCAGCAACCAGGCCGAGTCCCTGCAGGAACCGATCCGCCGGGTGAGAGTCTCGTCAGGGGTCTGAACGCCGGCTTCCATCCGGGTGGAATAGGCGACGTCGCTATAGATAGCGGAGTTCAACGCGCCAAGAAATTGGACAGTCGGCTGGGCGTCGGATGGCGGTGTGGCGTTATTCGTGACCCACTCTTGGACAAGCGGTCCAAGCGCGGAGGCGGGAACATCCAGGTATGGCTTGAGATCGGCTTCAAGCTCGGGCGGGTAGCTGAAGGGGTAGGCCTCGGCGTAGCTCTCAATAAAGAAGTCGAAGGGGTTGATCACCCCCATGTCGGCCACCAGTCCGACGGTGATGTCCAGTTCGCTGGCCTTGCTGGGGAAGACGACTCGCGCCAGGTAGTTCCCGAAAGGATCTTGCTGCCAGTTGATGAAATGGTCGGCCGGGGAAATTTTGAGTGAGTAGGCCTCAATGGGGGTTCGTGAATGCGGCGCTGGACGCAGCCGGATGACGTGCGGCCCGATCGCGATCGGCCGGTCGAACCGGTAAGTCGTGCGGTGCTCGAGCGCGATCTTCATCTAATACCGATAGTGATCGGACTTGTACGGCCCGCCGACGTCGACGCCCAAATAAGCGGCCTGCTTGGGAGTGAGCTCAGTCAGGTGCACACCCAGTGCGCCCAGGTGCAATCGGGCGACGGCCTCATCGAGGTGCTTCGGCAGCGTGTATACACCGAGTGGATAGTCCTCGGGCTTGGTGAAGAGCTCGATCTGGGCCAGCACCTGATTGGTGAACGAATTGCTCATGACGAAGCTTGGGTGACCGGTCGCATTGCCGAGATTCATCAGCCGGCCTTCGCTGAGCACGATGATGCTGTGGGTCTCGGGCTCGGCTCCGCCGAGACGCGGTTCGGCGCCGTCCTCGGCGAACTGCCATTCATCCACCTGAGGCTTGATGTTGATCTTGGTCGCGTTGGGCAGCGAGGCTAGTCCGGCGATGTCGATCTCGTTGTCAAAGTGCCCGATGTTGGACACGATCGCTTGGTGCTTCATGCGTCGCATGTGGTCGGCGGTGATCACGTCGCGGCAGCCAGTCGCTGTGACGTAAATGTCGGCGATGTCCAGCACCTCCTCCAGGGTGGCCACCTGGAAGCCGTCCATCGCTGCCTGAAGCGCGCAGATCGGATCGATCTCGGTGATGATCACCCGGGCGCCCTGACCGCGAAGTGATTCCGCGCAGCCCTTGCCCACGTCGCCGTAGCCACAGACAACCGCGACCTTGCCGCCGATCAACACGTCGGTGGCACGGTTGAGGCCATCGATCAGCGAATGCCGAACGCCGTACTTGTTGTCGAACTTCGATTTGGTGACCGAGTCATTGACGTTGATAGCCGGGAACATCAAAGTTCTGGCGCGCATCATCTCGTACAGGCGATGTACGCCGGTGGTGGTCTCCTCGGTAACGCCCTTGAGCGCATTTGCGATCTCGATCCAGGACAGCCCTTCGGCCAGCGTCTTGCGTACCAGCTCGAGAAAGACCTCCCACTCGGCCGAGTCCTCTGCCGAAGGTTGCGGCACCTCGCCGATCTTCTCGGCCTCCGCGCCCTTGTGTACGAGCATGGTGGCGTCTCCGCCGTCGTCGAGGATCATGTTGGCCAGATCGCCGTCCGGCCAGTGCAGAATCTGGCTGGTACACCACCAGTACTCCTGCAGAGTCTCGCCCTTCCAGGCGAAGACCGGTACCCCCTGGGGGTCGGCCGGTGTGCCGTCCAGCCCGACCACTACGGCGGCCGCCGCATGGTCCTGAGTCGAGAAGATGTTGCAGCTTGCCCACCGCACCTCGGCGCCCAAAGCCACCAAGGTCTCGATGAGCACTGCGGTCTGCACCGTCATATGCAGCGAGCCGGCGATCTTCGCTCCCGCGAGCGGCTTGGAGTCGCCGTACTGCGCTCGCATGGCCATCAGTCCCGGCATCTCGTGCTCGGCCAGGCTGATCTCCTTGCGGCCAAACTCGGCGAGGGTCAGGTCGGCAACGCGAAAATCCATGGGCGCAAGCCTATGGGAGCCGTGTGACATCCCAAGACCTCCATCACTCGGGCAGCGTGAGTTCTCCATCACAGCCGTCGAAACGTCCGCCGCCTCGGGGCCCGGCAAACAGCGCTCAGTGGCTGGGGGCGGTGGGCCGCTCGGGCCGGGGAGCCGGAACATGTTCCGGGTCGTAGATGTCCGGCTCGAGGTAGAGCGAAGTGACCATTGGCTCTGTCTCGCGGATACTGGCCTCGGCTCGATCGATTGTCTCCGTCACCTCGACCGCGGTATCGCACGGCACGACAGCGATCTTGGCAGCGACCAGCACCTCTTCCGGACCGAGGTGCAGCGTCTTCATGTGGATGATCCGCTCGACGCCATCTGTGCTGGTGAGCGCTCGCGCGATCCGAGCGACGGCCTCCGGGCTGGCCGCCTCGCCAAGCAGCAGGCTCTTGGTCTCGATGGCCAAAGCGATGGCCACTGCCACGAGCAGCAAGCCGATCATGACCGTACCGATGACGTCGAAGATGCCGTTATGGGTCAGCAGCGTCATGCCGACCCCGAATAGCGCGAAGGCCAACCCCAACAGCGCGGCGAAGTCCTCCAGCAAGATCACCGGAAGTTCCGGTGCCTTGGCAGCACGGATGTACTTGCTCCAGCGTTGTTTCCCGCGGGTTTTGTTCGACTCCCGTATGGCCGTCCGAAACGACAGGCCCTCGGCGACGATCGCGGCCAGCAGAATGACAACTGGAACCCACCACCACCTGCTCTCCAGGAGCTCGTTCGGGTGGCCTTCCTGGATTTCGTGCCACTTGTGGTAGGCCTCGTACAGCGCGAAGAGGCCGCCGACGCTGAACAGCACGATTGCCACGATGAAGCTGAAGATGTAACGCTCCCTGCCGTAGCCGAACGGGTGCTCTTCGGTTGCTTTCCGCTGGGAGCGCCGGCCGCCGACCAGCAGCAGCACTTGGTTGCCAGCGTCGGCTACGGAGTGGATCGCCTCGGCCAATATGGAGGAGGCTCCCGTCAGTGCCCAGGCGCCGAACTTGGTCACAGCGATGAACGTATTAGCGAGCAAGGCCGCAATGACCGCCCTGGTTCCGCCTTCGGCACTCACAAGTGAATCCTGCCAGAGCCGCCCCATCGGACTGGAGGGCTACTCCCGAAAACGCGCCGTAGCCTCGAGCCGTTGCTCCCACATCGCAACCGACGTCGCGTTGATCGTCGCCGACCAGCGACGTACGACGTCAAGCGCCCAGCGGCACTTGTCGAGCATCGCGTTCTGCCTCCGCTGCCAGGTCGGGCGGTGTCCATAGCCGGCGAACAGTGCATCCAGCGCCTTGGCTAAATGTGGATGGTGCGTCCGGACGATCCACTCAGCCCACGCCAGATCCTCGACCGGGTCGCCGGCGTGCGTGAACTCCCAGTCCACCAGGGCCTGCATGTGCAGGGTCCCTTCGTCGAACAACATGTTCTGCGGACCGAAGTCGCCATGCAGCAGCACGCTGCCATCGGCGCCCTCGTACGCGCCCGAAGGTCGAGCTCATGGAGTGTGCGGCCGGCGCGGCCCACCTCGAACAGGATCTCCTCCGGCCCCTCCTCCAAAATCTCCTGACCGTGCACGCCGGGCACGAAGGCGAGCACGACCTGCGACTCGTCGGACTCGATCAGTGGAGGAACGGGAAAGCGGCCGGCGAGGAGCGTCAGTGCCCTGACTTCCCGGCTACGCCGCTCCGGCGCGTCGGGTCCGAGATGCCGCTTGACGACCCTCCGGCCTTCCACCGTGGTGGCATTGGTGTAGCCGTGGCACAACCGTTTAGGTTCAGTGGGCGAGCCTGTCACCGCTCAAGGCTGCGGCCCAGGCCGACAGCGAGGTAGACCGCGCCGAACATCCCCGTCTGTAGCAGGCTTGCATAGCGCTCAACGTCTGAGCCCGACCAGTGTGCGATCGTGCAAACCCGTACGTCGTTGCGTTCGGCTGCCGCGACCAGACGCTGATGGTCAGTGCGGATCAGGCTCTCGGTGTTCCCATCATCGAGCAGCACCAAGATCGGCCGCCGATCGACGGATATCAGGTCCTCGAACGGGTCAGCAAAAGGATCACGAGGTGGCGTGGAGTCCAAGATCGGCAACAGCGCATCGGCATCGGCTGCGAGCGCGGCGCGCCCGCTCGCCGCACGGAGCGCTTCCGCGAGCCGGCGGCTTGCCCGCGCTGCGAGCACCGAGCCACCCCAGACGAGCGGCTGCGCATCAGCCAATCCCATTGCCAGATCCTTTGCCGGATTCTCCGAAACATCGGCAAATGGCGAACACTCCTTAGCCACCTGATCCATCGCGTCCGCGACCAGCTGCGGGTAGACCTCTGGTCCCAGCTGCATGCTGTGCAGACCATCCAGAACCACGATCGCCGCTGCCAGCGGATCGGCCGTCGCGGTCGGCAGCACGATGCTGGAGCGGGAGGCCGCATGCTCGGCGATCATCGAGGGTTGAGGGCATGCGATCAATAGCTGGCAGCCACGGCGTACTGCTTCATGCACCGTGGCTATCAGGCCGGCCGGGGCACTCTCGCTCGCCATCACGACCACGAGGTCGAGCGCGCCAACCCAGCCAGGGAGGCCGTGGGTCGGCCAGGCGACGAACGGGACGGGGCAGACCGGTTCCAGCATCGCCCGGATGAAGCGTGCCTCTGTGCCGGCAGCGATCACCGCCCTGGGGCGGGGAACTTCTCGGAGCCTGCTGATCGGCTCCGTCGAGTCCGCGGCCTCGCGGCGGACCCGGGCTCCGGCTTCGGCCAGTCGGCGCAGGATCGGATCTGCCCCAGCCAGCGCCTTTTCGTCTTCCAGCCAGGAGTCGTTGAAGACAGACATCACCGACCCGGCGAGGTGCCCGGGTGATCGGTGCCAGAGCTGGGACGGCGGGCCTCGTCGATCAGCAGCACCGGAATCTGTTGGCGTACCGGGTAGGCCAGACCACAGTCGGCCGCCAAGCAAACCAGCTCGTCCCGGTCATGATCAACAGCGAGTGCACCATGACAGTTGGGGCAGGCCAGAATCTCCAGCAGCTCGGGGGCTAGATCGACTGTCACGCTCATCCTCCTCGACTCGACAGGTTGTTCTCTGCTCGCGCGGCGCCCCGGAGAGCTGGTGCCGTCGTCGCTCTTCGCGAACATAAAGCGCGTTCGCTCATCACTCCTCCGATCACCAGCGGGCGCCTACCGACGCTCGCAGAGGCGCCCCGTTAGGCGCGGATCAAACCTAACGCCTCGTCACGCAAGGCCTCCATCGTCTCCCGGTTGGCGGCTTCGACATTGAGCCTGAGCAAAGGCTCGGTGTTGCTAGGCCGTACGTTCACCCACCAGTCCGGGCCAGAGATGGTCAGACCATCGAGTCGATCGTGCTCGCCGCGACCGGCGAAAGCGGCCGCTACTCGATCCATGATCATCTGCTGGTCGCTGACCAAGCTGTTGATCTCTCCGGAGGCCGCGTACCTGTCAAAGCGAGCCACCAAGTCTGACAGCGGCCGGTCGGAGCGGCCAGCCGCGGACAAGACATGCAGGGCGGCGAGCATGCCTGTGTCAGCTCCCCAAAATTCACGGAAGTAGTAGTGCGCTGAGTGCTCGCCGCCGAAGATCGCGTTGTGCTCCGCCATGGCGGCTTTCACGAAGGTGTGGCCCACCTTGGTGATGACGATCTTGCCGCCCTCGGCTAGGACGACTTCCGGCACAACCCGTGAGGTGATCTTGTTGCAGACAATGGTGGCACCTGGCTCACGGGCCAGCTCCTGGCTGGCGATCATGGCGGTGATTGTCGACGGGCTGACCACCTCACCGCGCTCATCGATGATGAAGCAACGATCGGCATCGCCGTCGAAGACCAGGGCAAGATCAGCTGCATTCTCGCGGACCGCTGCCTGTGCATCGAGCAGGTTCTCGGGCTCGAGCGGGTTCGGCGGGTGGTTCGGAAAGGTGCCATCAAGATCCAGGAACAATCCGATCAACTCAAGATCGTCATGACCAAGAACGGCCGGCAGGGTGTATCCAGCCATCCCGTTGCCGGCGTCGGCCACGACGCGCAGCTGCCGGATACCGGTGAGGTCGACAAGGGAGTGCAAGTAGTTTGCGTAGGCGGGCAGCAGGTCCTGCTCGGAGCGCTGCCCTCGTCCCACGGCCGGCACGGGCTCGGTCGCACTAGCGCGATCGGCGATCTCGGCCAGTGTGGCTGGCGTGATCGGCTTGGCGCGCGCGAGGCAGAACTTGATCCCGTTGTACTCACTCGGATTGTGGCTAGCGGTGAACATCGCGCCGGGTAAGTCGAGCCACCCGGAGGCGAACCACAACTGGTCGGTACTGGACAGGCCGATGTCGATCACATCGACACCGCGGCTCAGCACGCCCTCCATGAAGGCGGCCGCCATCTGTGGGCCACTGGTCCGCATGTCGCGGCCAACCACGAGCGCTCCGGCCCCCGTGTTGAGATCCAGCACCTCAACCACGGCAGCACCAACTGCATACGCCCCAGCGGCGTCCCACTCAGGGTCAGAACCCTCAGTGATTCCCCGAATGTCGTTCGCTTTAAAGATCCCCCGCTTGATCATCGAGTGTGGATTCTAGACTGTCGGGTCGGCGCCTTGCGAGCGGCGTCAGCCCGCTCCAGGATCGGCCAAGACAGTCAGATGCCCGCGACGCGCCAGTTCGACGAGACCGGTACGCCGCAGCGGGGGCTCGCTGGTCGGCCCGGCTGGAGGATCGTAGGAGAGGCCGACATCGCGCACCGCGTCAGCGAGAGCCAGTAGATCATCGGTGGTCTGTTTCGGTTGGCTCTCGACGGCGAGCCTGATCACTTCCCAACCGCGCGGCGCCGAGAGTGTCCGCGCATGCTGCTGGCACAAGTCGTAACAGTGCGGTTCAGCCTGGCTCGCCAACGGGCCGAGAACCGCTGTGGAGTCTCGATAGGCATAGGTCAGCGTGGAGGTAGCCGGACGCTGGCATCCTGCTCGTGAACAGCAGCGCGTCCTCACCTGCCCGACGCTACTCCGGGGGCGCGTTCGATCGTGGGAAGCGCTGCCGTGTCCGACTACAGTGCTCACGTGTCCAGCCAACGTCGTGACCGCCACGGCCGCGGACTTCGCGGACCTCTGGCGCTGCCGAACGCACTGACAATGCGGCCGGCTCAGCCGCCTCATCCGGCGAGCAAGGCCGACTTCTTCAGCGACGCCGTTCACGATGCCATTGATCGGGTGGGACTGCAGTGTCCGGACGCGCTCGTTGGAATCACGTTCGGAATCCAGGATGTGCCCCACTTCGACATGACCTGGTCTGGCGATCAGGTGCCGCTTGCCGCCGCGGTCGAGGGCACGGCAGATCAGCCGGGCCAGG
Organism: Propionibacteriaceae bacterium; assembly: GCA_035535875.1. Classification (GTDB taxonomy): domain Bacteria; phylum Actinomycetota; class Actinomycetes; order Propionibacteriales; family Propionibacteriaceae; genus Microlunatus. Next base: position 23,239 of record DATLPF010000232.1, on the reverse strand, counting down.
TGGTGATCTATCGCAGGCCATTGGAGCATCGCGCAGTGAGTCGCCGGGGTCTCCGCATCCTTGTCTACCGGACGATCGTGGAACAGCTCTCCGCGCTGACCGGCCGCAGCGTGGAGGAGATCGATCCCGACGGTGCCGGCGCGGAAGACGACTGAGAAGCCCTGGTTTTCAACACTTATGAGCGGCCAAGCCGCGAATCGGACCCTTTTCGGCTCAACCGTGATGCGATTTCTTCAGCTGCTCGCGCATCGCGCTTGGATTCGCGACGCTCGCAGCTCGTTTCAGGGCAAAGTCTTACCGACCCACTGAATAATCAGGCCTGGTCGCTGGCGCCCGGCTTGCCAGATCAGGTGAGCTAAGCGGAATGGTGGCCAACCCAGCGACATCTCGCTTTGGTTGGGTAAGTACGACGCCTCCAACTACCGAGGAACCGTCTGGCACGTTGACCACGAGATAGGACGGCGCGGGCGAGTTCAACCGCCTCGTCGCGGTGGTATTCGGTCCCAACACAATGTCAGCGGTCCGCAGCCTGACGCCCTCGTAGCTCAGTACGTCGAATGAGATCTGTGCGTCGTCGTCTCCGCTGTTGCTGATAATCAGCTCGGTATCGGCGATGTTGCTGGTCGCGATTGCGCTGACCCCACTTCGGATCAGGGGAACGGCGGCGGACTGGACAGCCAGATCGATCCCAGCGCCGCCGCGTCGGCTGGTAGAGATCACCGAGCCAGTCACAGGCAGGTTGCTCGTCAGCTTGACGCTGCCCGCCTCCTCGGCCAGGCCCTCTTCGAGGTCCACGCTTGCGGTGCTCTCGGGCGGCACGTCAAGCGACGCGGCTCCGCTGGGCTCGTAAGGTCCCTGGAAACCCAAAACCTGCACGGCCACATGTGCCCGCGTATGGCCGGGATTAGTAACGACCAGTTCACGACCGCCTGGGCCCTCCGGTACGCCCGGTATGGCGACAACGGTGCTCGGCGAGGCCGATGGGATCTGCCAGTCGACTCCAGCGGGCTTGAGCTGATCGGTCTGCGTCCGCTTGGCCACTGCGGTGACCCGACCCTCACTCGCCTGTACCGCCACGCTGAGCGGCCCCTCAGCCTCCACCAGGCCGCTCAGCGAAACCGTGCGTGACTCGTGCCCCCTGATCAGGACGCCAGGGCTACCCGGAACCGCGACGCGACCGCTCCGGCCATAGAACCGAAGATCGACCTGAGCCTGAGCGTCGTCCGGATTGCTCAAGATCAAGTCAGTACGATCGGCATCCGTCGCGCCCAGACCGGGGAACCAATGCGAGGTTGCCGGAGCGAGGCACGGCGCTGCCTTGAGCCCGACTTCGGGGCCGTCCATCACGTCGCTGACGATCACCGCGCTGCTGGCACTCGCCATGCTTCCGTCAGCGGAGATCACGACCGGGGAGGTGACTCCAGACTGTTGTGCGCCCTTTCCTGGCTCGGTGAGCTTCAGCTCCAATGGCTTCGACTTGAGCGTGGATCCCGTCAGCAAGCCTGTGCGCCCAGGCGCCTCTCGGACCGAGATTGCAGAAATCTCCGTCTTTCCGGCAGGCTCGCCGCTCGGCGGAGCCGATGTGGTGCAGATCGTCGTGGTGCGGCCGACCAGCGGGGTGCGATTGGCGTCGGAGGCGGACCGCTCCTGGCCCAGGAGCGTCCCTCCGCCAAGGATCAACAGCACACCCATGAGGGCCGCGCCGAGGGCTACGGCACGGCGCCTTGGCAGCGTCAACCCACGTATCCGAAGGTCAGACATCAGGCCAGCTCCGACAGGGTCGCGGCGCGCCGAGCCGTCTTGGCCGGGTCACGCACCTCAGGTCGTCTGATTGCCGGAGCAGCGAGCACCCCCGCGATCAGGAGCACCAAGCCCTGAAGTGGCAGTAGCCACGGCATCAGGGACGGCAGCGTGTAGGTCACGGTCCCGCCGTCCGCCGGAAGTGCAAACACCTGCTGCCACCCATCCGCGGCGGGAGCAAGGGTGCTGCCATTCAGCTCCGCCCGCCACCGCACGTCCGCAGACTCACCGATCCGCAGCTGCCGCTGCTGCTTGCCTGCGGGGACTGGCGCCGGCGGCGTGCCGATGGGCAGCCGCGCTGACCCATCGACGACCACTGTGCGAGCCACCGTCGGTTCGAGCTTCCATACGATCCCGCGCTCGTTTCCGCTGGCGGTGCCAAGCCCCGGCGTGTTATCGATCCTGGCCTGGATGTCATCGTTTGCCCCGGTCACCCAGACGTAGCCGATCCCGAGATTGGTCAGCTGCGGGTTGATATCGGAGTCCGCAGTCCCGGCGACGAGGCGGACGACCAAGTCATCGACCTGCTCCCGGGCGGCGACGGAGCCGCCAAAGGTGAAGCCCCGATCGGCGTCGCCCAGCCGGAGGTGATCATCGGCCAGCACTGAGTACCGCGCGGTGCCGTCGATGAGGTCGATGGCAAGCAGCCGCGGTCGCGCGTCTGACTTCATGGCGTTCATGACGTACGGCGGAATTGCGTCAAGCCGGGAACGCTCGATTGGGCCGTGAGCGCCAGCCAACACCCACCACACCGCACCGCCAGCGCTGATCAGGCAGACCACAATGCCAGCGATAACCGTGGCGGGCTGTAGCCAGCTGAAGCTGCGCTCCTTCACGTCAGCCGAGAATCCGTCGAGTCCCATACCGCCGCTGATGATCAATGCGGCGAAACCGAGGAGCAGGTAACTGCCCGCCCAGGGCCGCACCTCGGTGCCGGCTGGCGGCACGGACACGACCAATCTAGATAAGACGACAGCCATCCCGAAAGCGACGAGCGCTGCGGCCCAGGCGGCAACCACTGCTCGTCGGGCGGGACGGCGCGCGAGTCCGAGTAGGGCGACAACCCAGATGACGCCGAAGATCACAGCACCGACCCATAGTGGCGGCAGGCCGGGACCAACTTCGCGGCCAAGCAGCAGCTGCCATACCGGAGCTGCGGGCGTCACCCCTGTTAGCGCCGAGTCAGGCCCGACGAACAGCCGTCCGGGCGCTGAGATCAGGGTCGGCCACCACGGCAGCAGTACCACCAGCGGCACTCCCAGCGCGATCCCGATTCGGCCGATCTTGCGTGGACTCCGACGCAGCACAATAGCGCCGAGTATCCCGACCAACACCGCAAAGATGATCATGGACGGCTCGAATGCCACGAGGGCCACGAGCACCACACCCGCTCCCCAGCCGCCACGCCACGCCTCTGGGGTCCGCGTCCGGCGCAGCACGAGAGCCCGCGCCGCCATGACCAGCAACGGCAGGCCGATGGCCACCACGCTGAGGGCGAGCCGGCCCTGATTGGTGCCACCGAGCAGTACAGGAAGCAGTGCGTACGTGCCGCAGACCCAGAGCCGTACTCGGCGGTCGTTGATCACGCGCCGCGCGAGCGGATATGCCGCCAGCAACGACAAGGGCACCACTCCACACAGCAAGAGCGTGGTGAACCATTCGGGCTGGCCGAACACGGCCGTTGAAGCGAGGGCGGCGAGCGCCTCCCAGGGCGGCGTCACCTGTGCGGGGGCGCCCGGAATCGCGCTGACGACCGTACGCCACAGACCAACAACGCTGTCGTGCGCAGGTAGCAATGCCGGAGCGACGAGGGAGCCACTGCCAAGGAGGCTTCGAGCTGCGATGAAACTTGCGACAATGGCAGCGGCCACGGTGATCGCTGCTGGGCTGAGCCAAACGTTCTTCGGGCGGGCATCGATCGCCGAGCTGAAGTCGTCGCCGGTGAGTTCGTCGATTGAGGCCACATCGGAGTCGCCCGCTACCAATCGGTAACGCTCGGACGCGGTACCGGTCAGAGCGTCGAGTCCAACCTGCAAGCCGCTCCACCAGGGCGGTCGCAGCGAATCAACAACCTCGTCAGTCCCCGGCGCTGGATCGATGGCGGCCGTTCGCCTGCGCAGGCCTCGCAGCTGGCCTGGATGAGCCACGAACGAGCCTAATGCCAGGATCTCATCGAGTGCCCGACCCGGCACCTTGCCGATCAGATAGCCCACGGCGCGCAGCAGGCAGCTCCAGACCAAGCGAAGCCAAACGAGCGGCAGCCTCTTCGCCGGGGCATGACCGGCCACTACGAGCATGCCCAGCAGCCGATCAACCTTGCCCGGCCTGCGGCCCGTAAGACCATGGGGACGAAGACCGGCGCGGCCAACCTGGCGGTGAGTGAGCTGCGCCCTCGGGGTGGTGACCACACGGTAGCCGTTGAGGTGAGCGCGCCACCCGAACTCGACACCGTCCCGGAAGACCGGCAGGGCTGGGTCAAGACCGTCGAGCTGTTCCCAGACGGCGGTCCGAACGAGCATGCCGCAGGTGGAGACGCCGAGCCGCTCCTGAGGTTCGTCGCGCTGCCCCTGGTCGATCTCGTCCACATCGAGGTCGAGTTCACGACGCCCGGTGTCGGAAATGCTGACCCCGATCTCGCTGATCGGTTGGCCGCCGTGCCGGCGTCGCGGCAGCAGCAGCTTTGGGCCGGTCAGGTCGATGCTCTGGTCGGTGGTTACGTGGGCCAGTAGCTGATAGAGCGCGTCGGGTGCGACCACGGCATCGTCGTGCAGGAGCCACAACCAATACGTGTCGCGTGCCGACACCGCACGGAAGCCGATCGTGTCCGCATCATCCTGCAGGTTGGCAATGTCGAGCTCCAGAGCCGCATTCACGGCATCGCCGAACCCGAATTCCCGACTCCCGCCATAGACGGCGTCCAGCACGCCCTGGTCGTGTGCGCGGTCCAAGAGCGTTCTGGTTGCATCGGTGCTCGCGTTGTCGATTGCGATCAACCTGGTCGGTCGCGTGTCCAGTTTGGCCAGTGCCTCCAGGGTCGCCGGCAACCAACGTGCCGCGTCGAGTGTGACGAGTACGGCTGTGACGTGGGCGCCGGCAATGTCGACCCGTTCCGTCTCCCCTTTGCCGGGGAAGTCAGCCCATGCCCACGGATTCTCGTCAAACCCGAACTCTTCGACGTCGCCGGGCATCAGCTCAGGCCAGGCACCAGAGCCTCCTGGCCGGTCCTCGTATGCACCAGCCAGGGCAATGTCGCTATCCATTAGTTCCTGCGTAACCCCTGTACCAATCGGGCCCCGAAAAAACGCGTAGGGGGCTGCCCGGTTGGGCGGCCCCTTACTTTACGCGAGTCGACTGAGTGCCCGATAGTGAGTTCGGCTACACAGCGCGCTTCTTGAGTTTGCGACGCTCCCGCTCACTCAAACCGCCCCAGATGCCGAAGCGTTCATCGTTCGCCAGCGCGTACTCGAGGCACTCGCCGCGCACTTCGCAGGACAAGCAGACCTTCTTGGCCTCGCGCGTTGACCCACCCTTCTCAGGAAAGAAGGCTTCTGGGTCGGTTTGCGCGCACAGTGCGCGCTCTTGCCAGCTCAGTGCACCCCCCTCGTCGATGCCCCTCAGCTCGTACATGTAGTTGTGCCTCCTCGACCCGCATGATGGAAACCCCGCAAACTCGGTACGGCTTCGCGGGCCGTACCGGTTTTGGCTTGCGCCGTATGCACCTGCCACCCGCTGCTACTGGGTGCCCCCTTGGCTGTGCAGCAACTCATCTGAGTACGACTCCGGCCGGATCAGCAGAAAACTGCAAATGACATTGGTGAAATTACATGCCTGTCAATACCGTAAAGTCAAGCGATTTCCTGATATTGGGGACAAATTCGAGTGTGAGGGGTCCTTCTAGGACTGGGGCTGGCCCCACCAGTCCGCCGCGGGGGGTGGTGCGTCCCGTTGTCCCTTCGATCGGATCGTCGGGTCGTCGGAGATTCTGCCCTGCGGCCTCGGCCCATTCGGTTGCGTCGGGATGGGCTGCCAGGCAGCGGAGGAATCTGCCCCCCAGCCCGTTGCCGGGGCGCCAGCTGCTGCCTCGCCCGCGGTACGCCAGACCGCACCAGCAGCTGTATCTGGCTGCCAGGTGGGTTGCAGCCGCTGGTCGAGGGGCTGCGGTGCCGGCAGCGATTCCGGGTACGGGTACGGCGCCAGCCCGATTCCGGCAGGCAGTCGGCGCGGCACCGCCTGAAGCTGCAGAAGCTTGATCAGCAACACGAGCGCGATGAGCGAGATCAGCTGGATCACGATGGCGGCAAGTACCGCAAGAACGGGCGTGGTCTCTGCGGCGAGTCCCAGCAACGCAAGCGTTAGGCCGAACAGCACAGCGATGACCCCGACGATGAGGCTGAGGGCGGTCAGCAGGCGCGCATGGGGCGTACGCTCACGCACCACACAGAAGCTGACCAAGACCGCCAGCACGATCAGCGGCACCGGATTGGCGGCTCGAGCGCTCATTACCAATCCCACATTCGCCACCGGGCCCGGGTAGCTCGCCGTCGCAACGATGGCGAGCAATAGATTGAGCACCAAGGCTCCTAAGGCGACCCAAGCGGCCGGCTCACGCAACCGCATCAAACTGTCCATCCTTTCAGGGTAACGACAATGGCGGGTGCGAGGAGGCAGCCCTTACAAACTCCTCTGCGAGCGTCGGTAGGCGCCCGCTGGTGATCGGAGGAGCGATGAGCGAAACCTGCCCCGCGAGCGGAGCGAGCAATCCACAGCACCGCGGTTTCGCGAAGAGTGACGACGGCACCAGCTCCCCGGGGCGCCGCGCGAGCAGAGACAACCCTGCAACACTGGTGCGGTGCGGATCGTGATCTTGGCCGGAGGCGTCGGCGGCTCGAAGTTCGTGCTCGGAGTACGCCGCGCCTACCCGACGGCAGAGCTCACCGTGATTGCCAACACTGCTGACGACATCACCCTGCACGGTTTGCGGATCTGCCCGGACCTCGACACGATCATGTACACCCTCGGCGGGGGCGGGGATCCGGTACGCGGTTGGGGGCGTGAGGACGAGAGCTGGCGGGTGATGGAGGAGCTGGCCTCCTACGGCGTCCAGCCCACGTGGTTCTCTCTCGGTGACCGCGATGTCGGCACCCATCTAGTACGGACCCAGATGCTGAATGCCGGCTATCCGCTCTCGGAGGTGACGACGGCACTCGGCACCCGCTGGCTCGCTGACGATCAGCGGCTCAGGTTGCTCCCGATGACCGACGATCGGGTGGAGACGCACGTGACGATCGCGGATCCTGAAACGCCAGGTCAGCTACGGGCCGTGCACTTCCAGGAGTACTGGGTGCGGCTTCGCGCGCATCCCGACGCGCTTGGCGTCACCCTGGTCGGCCTGGAGACCGCACGACCGGCGCCCGGTGTCATCGAGGCGCTCGAGCGGGGCGAACTGATCTTGGTCGCGCCGAGCAACCCCGTGGTCTCCATCGGTCCGATCATTGCTGTGCCAGGCCTGCGCGATGCAGTGCAGCGTGCATCAGCCCCGGTCATAGGTTTCGCGGGAATTCTCGGCGGTTCTCCTGTGCTGGGCATGGCTCACCGGTTGCTGCCCGCCATTGGCGTCGACGTCGACGCGGCTGCCGTGGGTCTGCACTACGGCGCCCGGTCGCGCGGCGGCGTACTGGATGCATGGGCGATGGATACCGCTGACACCGCCTCCGCAGACCGTGTCCAGCAGGCCGGGCTGCGAGCAGTCGTGACCGATCTGATCATGCGAGACCCGGCGAGCACGGCCGCCTTCGTCAGCTATGTGATCAAGTCCGCCACATCATGATCGCCCCTGTCGGAGCCGATCCGGTGCCGACTCCGGAGCCGTCCGCGATCAGGATTTTCGCGCCTGCCGGAATCGGCGAAGTCGTTGCCGGAACTGATCTTGCAACTGCGATAGTCACGGCCGCTGCGGCCGACTCCCTCGGACCCCTCCGTGACGGCGATATCGTCGTTGTCACATCCAAGATCATCAGCAAGGCCGAGGGTCGCATCCAGCCGGCATCGCAGCGTGCCGAACTGATCACCTCTGAAAGCAGGCGCACTGTTGCGCGCCGCGGAGACACCCGCATCGTCCGCACCCACGGCGGCCTCACGATGGCTGCGGCCGGCGTAGATGCTTCGAACGTCTCGGCGGAGTCGATCTTGCTGCTGCCGCACGATCCCGACGCCAGTGCTGCGGGACTCCGCGCGCAGCTGGTAGCCGCTACCGGTCTTGGCCTGGGCGTGATCATCTCTGACACTGCCGGACGTCCGTGGCGGATGGGCCAGACCGATTACGCCATCGGGGTGTCCGGGGTTCAGGTCGTGCAGAACTATGTCGGCGCCCGGGACACGTACGGCAACGAGCTGCAGGTGACGGCCATGGCTGTCGCCGACGAGCTGGCGGCGGCCGCGGACCTGGTGAAGGGCAAGCTGCGCGGACGCCCAGTGGCAGTCGTACGCGGCCTTGGCGGGCTGGTGTCGGGGACCGATTCATCTGCGCGTGAGCTGCTCCGCGACCCCGGCAAGGACATGTTCAGTTTTGGCAGCCAAGAGGCGGTGCTGGCCGCAGCGCTGGCGGCCACCGGGCAGCAAGATCGCTATGAGGAGCTCGTTGCGCTTGATGGGGCGGAACGAACGTCGCGACTGCTGGCTGGGGCGATTTTAGGCAAGGATGCCGAGGAGCTGCTGCGCGCCATCATGTCTGTCGACCTGACTAGCGCTCAGGGTTTCGAGTTAGACTCGCCACTCCTTGAGACGGATCGGTAGGAGTGACCCAGGTGGCGAAAGCCAAGAGCGACGAGAAGGCCGCGTCCAGCCGCGCAACCTCAACGAAGACCACGTCCTCGCCACAGAGCCGGCGCGACAAGCTGGCCTCCTTCGAGGCCGCGCGGAAGAAGGAGCAGCGCAACCGGACCATTCGGTTGCTCGTCATCTGCTTCGTGCTCGCCATGGCACTGCTGGCGTACCCGGTCTACCTCTTCGTTGATGACTATCGCGCGCGGAATGCGACCATCGCCGATATCGGCAGCAGTCTCGCTGACGCTGGTTGCGACCCGATTGTCGAGGATCAGGCCACAGGCAACCAAGATCACGTTGCGGAGGGCACCAAGGTCAGCTACGCCCAGACTCCACCGGATTCAGGGAGCCATTACCCCAGTCCTGCCCCGTTCACCAAGCACTTCTACGCCGAAGCCGATCGGCCCCCAGTGGAGACGCTGGTGCACAACCTGGAGCACGGCTACACCGTGGTGTGGTATCGCACCGGCGCTCCCAGCAAGCAGATCGACAACTTGCAACGCATAGCTAAGACCTTCGGCAGCGAGGAGTACAACCCGGCAGACAAGTTCATTGCGGCACCCTGGTCTGATGCTGATGGTGCAGGCTTCCCGGCCGGGAAGAACATCGTGATCACTCGTTGGACAGCTGACCCGAACGACCCGAGCAACCCTAGCCTGCAGAAGGGCGTCCGGCAGGCTTGCAGCAACGTCAGCGGAGCGGCGATCAAGGACTTCATGACCAAGTACCCTGTCGCCAGCTCGCCGGAGCCGAACGGCGCCTAACCTGCTAGGAGCTCCGAGTTGTCAGCGCCGGTGGTTGCCAGAGCGACCACTCACACTGACAAGTCGGGGGCTTGACCGGTCATGCGTAGCCGCCGCCTAGCTGAGCGGTCACCTCGGCGACCAGTTCCTTGATCCTTTCTGCCTCTGAGATGGGGCACACCAGGGTGATCTGCGGGGTCTGCACGATCACCGTGTCGGTGAGCCCGACGACCGCAACGACGCGGCCGTCTTCAGCATTGTTGATCACCAGGTTGTCGCGGGCGTCGACCAGCACCGCGACGCCGTGGGTGGCGTTTCCTTGTTCATCGCGCGGGAGCTGCTCGCCGAGCGCTGCGAAGCCGCCGACATCGTGCCACGTAATAGGCAGCCGTACGGCGACAACACGAGCACTCCCCTCGCCGCGGGAGACCGGCTCCATCACGGCGTAGTCGACGCTGATCTTGAGCAACTCCGGATAGATCTCCGACAGTCGGTAGGGTGCCGCCGCCAGCTCCATCACTGCATCGTGGGTTTTTGGCTGCAGCAGTTTCAGCTGATCCAGCAAGGTGCGGGCTCGCCAGACGAACATGCCGGAGTTCCACCAATATTCACCGGAGGCCAGATACTCCTCAGCTGTCGGGCGATCGGGTTTCTCTTTGAACTCAACGACCGAAAAGACCTCTGCGTGACCCGGGATCGTCTCGCCCCGCCGCAGGTAGCCATAACCGGTGTGCGGAGCCGTTGGCACCACCCCGAATGTCACCAGGAAGTCCTCGGCGCTCTGGGCCACCTCGAAGCCTTCAAGAACTGCGCTCTGGAACGCCGAAACCGGATGCATGACGTGATCTGCGGTGACAACCGCGACGACCGCGTCAGGGTCACGAGCAGCCAGCACGGCCGCCGGCCACGCCACCGCGTTCAGCGAGTCCCGGCCCTCCGGCTCGCCGAGGATGTTCGCCGGCTTCAGCTCGGGTAGCTCGGCAGCAACGACATCCGCGTAGTCGGCACCAGTGCAGACCAGTACCTGATCAGGCGGAACGATGCCCTCCAAGCGCTCGTACGCGATCCGCAGCAGGCTCTTCCCCCCAACCATCCGCAACAGCTGCTTAGGCATGTCTTGCCGGGACAGTGGCCAGAGCCGTTTTCCTGATCCACCAGCCATGATCAACACGTAACGCATGCGGAAAGAGTAGCGGCGACGGGACGGCCACCGGAGCGCATGCTCCTACGCTGGCGCCATGAGCGCACTCCTCGCCGAGCTACTTCAGCAGCGCGTCAGGACCAACGGTTCTGCGCCGCTGCTCACCTTCTACGATCTCGACTCGGGTGCGCGGACGGAACTTTCGGCGACCAGCTTCAGCAACTGGGTGGACAAGACCTCCAACCTGCTCCTCGACGAGGTTGCTGTCGACGAGGGCGATGTGATCAGCATGCCGCTCGCCGTGGAGGCTCCCGGCCACTGGCTCACTGCGGTGTGGCAGCTCGCTTGCTGGCAAGTCGGCCTGGTGATTGACCTCACCAACCCGTCACAGCCAGCGGCGGTGGTAGCCGGGCGGCGATGGGAGGATCAGGGAGCACGTGACGTTTTCGCCTGCGCGCTGCATCCGCTGGGATTTGGCTTCGGCGAGTCGCTACCGGACGGCGTCCGCGATTACGCGATTGAGGTGCGCAGCCATGCGGATAGGTTCTTCGGTCCCCCACCGGACGCCGCTGCCACCGCGTGGGTGGATGCCGAGCGCACCCTGAGCCAGGCAGATCTGGTGAATGTCGACGCTAGGCCGGCGCGGCGCCTAGTCCGAGCCGGCCAGCCGTGGGGCACGTGCCGGGACGGTGTAGTGACCGCACTCGTGACTGGTGGATCAGCCGTCGTCGTGGTCGGTGAGGACACCGAGCAGCTGGCCAGGATCGCCGACAGCGAGCGCGCCACGGCCTAGTGCCGTGACACTAGTGCGCTGCGGCGAAGATCGGTGGCAGGACAAACAGCATGCTGAGCGACCACGTGATGTGGGTCAGGATTGGTGCCAATACGCCGCCGGAGGCTCGGCGCTGCAGTCCCACAACGGTGCCGAGGACAACAGCAGCGAAGACCAGCACAGGATTGCCACCGGGGATAGTTGCCAACGCGTAGATGACCGTGGAGATCAACACCGGGTGCCATGCACCAATGGCAGCGAAGAGCGCGCCACGAAAAAAGAATTCCTCAGCTATGCCGTTGACCAGCGTGATCATGAAAATGATCCAGAGATTTCCCAGTCGGGCGTAGCCGAGTACGTCTTCCGCGAGGCTGGCCAACGGGGGGATCGTACGCACGACATAAGCACCGAGTAGGAAGAGCGCGGCCAACAGCAGTCCCACCGCTATCGGCGTGATGATCGGACGACGCAACGTGCCACCGCGCAGGATGTGCCCCAAGTGCAGCGGGCCGGACAGCAGACTGCCCAACGTCCATGTTGCTGCCAGACCGAAGGTCAGCGCATAGAAGGCCGGGTCTCCCTGTCGTACTGAGAACGAGAGGCCCAGGAGAGTGGCGCCGACGGCCAGAGTGACCGCAACGACGATTCGGCGTCGCAAGAACGCGGTGTCGGACTGCCAATGATCTCGTTCGACCTTGTCGATCAACACCGGACGGACGATGTCCATCGCTCGCCCGATCATCCGCCTTGGTGGGCTGATATTCACGACTTCGCTCGGGCGGCGGCTCGCTGTCGGAATGCCTCTCGAACTGCGTCGTCATAGCCCATCGGCATTGCCGGAACGATTTCGGCCATGTGGTTGTCGGTGACCACCACCTCGTTGCTCATCGAGTCCACGAGATTGCGAGCGGTTGCGGTGTCGACATCGGTAACCAGTGCCAACCAATAGGAAGACAGCCGGGGAGTCAGCAGCGGCACGGCAAGCATGGGCAACGGGCGGTGATGGTGCAGGTGGGCCACCCGCCGCATCATCTCGCCGTAGCTCAGCACGTCAGGTCCACCGATTTCGAAGACCCGCCCTTTGGCTGCCTCCGGCTCAAGTACCTCGACCAGGTAGCGAATAACGTCGGATAGGGCGATCGGCTGTGTGCGAGTGGTCGCCCATTTGGGAACAACCATCGCGGGCAGGTGAGCGACGAGCTGCCGGGTGATCTCCCACGAAATGCTGCCGTGTCCAATGATGATTGCCGCCCGGAGCACCGTGACCGGTGTGCCCTCGGTGCCCAGCAGGCGTTCCACCTCTCGCCTTGACCTCAAATGCGCCGACAGGTCCGCACCCTCCTGGCCAAGACCACCGAGATAGATCAATCGCTCAAGACCTGCGGCGGCGGCTGCCGTTCCGAATGACCGAGCAGCCTCCGCGTCCTTCTCTACAAAGTCCTGCCGTGCCAGCGAGTGCACCAGGTAATAGGCGGCGTCGACGTCGGCGAGTGCCGACCGCAGACTGGCAGGTTCGTAGACGTCGCCGAAGATCGGCTTTCCAGCGCCGGCGTAGGTGTCAGGATGTCGAGTCATCGCGAGGACTGAGTGCCCCCGCATCTCCAGCGCCTCGGCCAAGTGAGAGCCCACGAAGCCGGAAGCACCCGTGACTAGCACCTGCTTGGCCATGGAAAGCCCACCTTATTGTGCAGATTCGGTCGGGGTCCCTCAGGCGTTCTGTGGGAAGCCGAGGTTCAGACCTCCGTGGCTGGGGTCCAGCCAACGGGAAGTGATCACCTTGCCACGAGTGAAGAAGTGCAGCCCTTCGACGCCGTGGGCATGGGTGTCACCGAACAACGAGTTCTTCCAGCCGCCGAACGAGTAGTACGCCATCGGCACGGGAACAGGCACATTGATGCCGATCATGCCGACCTTGACCTCGTTTTGGAACTGCCGAGCAGCACCACCGTCATTGGTGAAGATCGCCGTCCCGTTCCCGTACGGGTTGTCGTTGATCAGCCTCACGCCCTCTTCGTAGGTGTCCAGTCGAACCACCGACAACACCGGCCCGAAGATCTCGTCGGTGTAGATGCTCATGTCGGTGGTCACATGATCGAACAGCGTGGGACCCACAAAGAAGCCTTCACCATCGGCATCGACTTTTGGCTCGCGCCCATCTACGACCAGCGTTGCGCCAGCCGCCTCGCCGGCGTCGATATAACCCGACACCCGCTCCTGGGCTTGTGCGGTCACGAGTGGCCCCATGTCGCAGCTCCGAGTGCCGTCACCGGTCCGCAGTCCGACGGTCCGCTGCTTGATCTTGGCCACCAGCTCGTCGCCGATATCGCCGACGGCCAACACAGCGGAGATCGCCATACAGCGCTCGCCGGCAGAGCCGTAGCCAGCGTTCACGGCCTGGTCGGCAGCAAGATCGAGATCGGCGTCCGGCAGCACCAGCATGTGGTTCTTGGCGCCGCCGAGAGCCTGCACCCGCTTGCCGTGGGTGGTTCCGGTCTCGTAGACGTACCTGGCAATGGGCGTCGATCCGACAAACGAGATTGATTGCACGTCCGGATGCATCAACAGCCCATCGACGGCCACCTTGTCCCCGTTCAGCACGTTGAACACACCGTCGGGAAGCCCCGCCTCCTTCCAGAGCTCGGCGACCCACAACGCCGCTGTCGGCACCTTTTCGCTCGGCTTCAGGACAACGGTGTTTCCAGCGGCGATCGCGATCGGGAAGAACCACATCGGCACCATGGCCGGGAAGTTGAACGGGGAGATGATGCCGACCACACCGAGTGGCTGCCGTGTGGAGTGCACATCGACCTTGGTCGAGGCGTTTTCGGTGAAGCCGCCCTTCAGCAGATGCGGGATGCCACAGGCGAACTCGACGACCTCCTGACCGCGGCTGACCTCGCCGAAGGCGTCGGAGAGGACCTTGCCGTGCTCGGAGGTGATGATCGCCGCCAGCTCCTTCTTCCGCGCGTTCAGTAGCTCCCGGAAGGCGAAGAGTATCTGGGTGCGCTTGGTCAGGGACGTGTCCCGCCACCTGGGGAATGTGGCGAGCGCCGCCGCAACGACCTCGTTGACGTCGTCCTCCGAGGCGAGCGCGAGCTGTGCGGTGATCTCGCCGGTCGCCGGATTGGTCACGTCGGAGAAGCGCCCGCTGTTGCCCTCGAAGATCTCGCCGGACTTCCAGTGATGAAGGGTGGTTGCCATGGTCTGTTTCCTATCTGATGATGCTGCTGGAGTGTGCTAGATGATCATGATCAGGTCGTGATCTTGTCTGATCGGACTTTCAGCACTGCATCGGTGCCGAAGTGTTTGCCGATCAATGCGAGTGCCTTGTCACGCTGGCGTTCCGACACGCCTCGCGCGTCTTCCTCCCACCCGAAAACGCAGCTGCTGATCACCCCGTCGAATTCCACCGCGGCGAGCGCAGCGAAGATCGCGTCATAGTCGACCTCGCCCATTCCCATCTCCATGTGCTGATGCACCCGAGCAGGATTGCCCTGCGGGTTGGTGATGTAACGAAGGCCGCTCGAGGTCAGGTGGTTCCAGGCGTCAGCCAGGTGGACGTAGCAGACTTTGTCGCCGGCTGCCTCGATGATCGTCGCCGGGTCGTGGCCCTGGTGGAACGCGTGCGGAGTGCAATACAGGAACCCAAGCCAGTCCTTGTTCAGACCACGGATCAGGTTCAGCGCCTCCAAGCCGTCTTCGATGAAATCGTCCGGGTGCGGCTCGATGATCAGCTGCAGACCCTCCCGCTCGAAGATCGGCAACAGCTCGTCCATTGACTTCAGGAAATGAGCTTCGGCAGTCTCCGGCGCCTCCGGCCTGCCGTTGAACTCGGAGTTGATCACCTCCACGCCAAGGTCAACCGTGATCTGGATGACCCGCTTCCAGGCGCGTACGGCGGCCTGTCGCTGGTCCTCGTCCGGACCAGACCAGCGCAGCACCGGTAGCACCGACGCGATGCCGACACCAGCGTCAGAAGCGACCTTCTTGAGTCTCTTGACCCCCGAATCGTCCACCCGCGGGTATTTGAAGAACGGAACGAAGTCCGCCTTGGGCGAAAGTTCCATCCAGTCATAGCCGAGGCTCGCCACGATGTCGGGAAGCTCATAGACCGAGCTGCTGGCGTAGAACATTTGGGGATCGAGGGCGAGTTTCACGGCCATGACCCCTCCAGGTCGGGCGCCTGGATACCGGCATGCGGTTCCTCGGGCTCGATGGACGCGACGGTGTCACCTGCGAGGTGAACATGGACCTTCGCGCCACTTCGGAGCGCCAGAACGCCGGCCTCACAGACCGCAACGGCCGCGTAACCGTCCCAGGCACTCGCGCCGTCGATGGTTCCGGCCTTGGCGGCATCCACCCACCGTTGCAGCTCGATATCGTACGCCTGGCCGAAACGTTCCACGAAGCTCGGCGTCATTCCCCCGCCCCACCGGCCGTCGGTGGATTTGAGCTGTAAGTTCTGGTCCAGGCCGATGAGAGCGCTGCCCTTTTCGCCGACGACCTCGGTGCGTACCTCGTACGCCACGCCGGTCCTCACGAAGATCTCATCCGTAACGATGGCGCCCGACTGGGTCTCGAAGATCACCAGCATGGGATCGTGCGTACCGTGCGGCGCACTGGCCGTGGCAGCTCCCTTGATCACCTCGACGCTGGTGATTTCCTGGCCCAGCAAGAACCGGACGGCGTCAACCTCGTGCACCACCGAGTCTCTGATCATGTAGTTGGAGTTGAAATGATCACCGACTGCTTGGTTGCGATGAGTGCAATGCACCATCAATGGGTTGCCCAGCCTGCCATCGGCAATGAGCTTCCGCAGCGCGACATACTCAGGGTCGAAGCGTCGCATGAAGCCGACCTGGATGAGTTGCTTGCCGATCACTTTCTCCTTCTGGACGATCGCATAGGCGGACGCAAAGTCGGTCGTCAGCGGTTTCTCGCACAGCGCTGGGATCCCTCGATCCAGGCATGCGTTGACCTGTTCCTCGTGGGCGGCACCCGGGGTTGCGATGAGCACCGCATCCACGTCGGGATCATTGATGGCGGCAATCGGATCGGTTACCACGCGCGCCCCGACCGCCCCAGCGACCTCCGCCGCCTTGTCGGCGAGGAAGTCATTGACCACGGTGACCCGGGCACCCCGCACCCGCTTGCTCAGCGCGTCCACGTGGAAGGCGCCCATCATGCCGACGCCGAGAACGGCGATCCTCAGGTCCTCACTCATGGCCGCCTCAGAAAATTGAGGGTTGCTCCGCTACACGAGGTGAGATAAGCCCTGGTCCGCTTGGCGATCGGCAGCGGCAGGTCTGGGGTACACGGGTAAAGGTCGTGCTCGATGATGCCCTCAATATCGCGGTCCAGCCCCGCTACCGCCTCGAGCAGCGGCGGCATTTCCGGAACGCCGAGCGGTGGCTCGATCATGGCGCCCATTCGCACGGCTTCGGGGAAGGAGAGGTCCTTATCCAGCACCTGCGCGACGACCAGAGGATTCACTTGCTTAAGGTGCAAGTAGCCGATTCGATCGGGATACTTTTCGATCAGCTCTATGCAGTTGCCGCCGTAGTAGGCGATATGCCCGGTGTCCAAGCAGAGGTTCACCCACTCAGGATTGGTCGACTCCAGGAGTCGCACAATGTCCGGCTGGTAGCCGACATGGCTGTCCGCGTGGGAGTGGAACTGCACACGCAGGCCGTACTCTTCAAGGATCCGTCGGCCTAACTCGTCCAGACCCTCTGTCAATTGCGTCCACTGCTGGGCTGTGAGCTCGCGGTCCTCCACTGGCTCTCCGGTTTTGTGGTGTCGCCACACCTCGGCCAGCACCACGATGTGCTTGCCGCCAGCGGCACGGGTCAGCGCCGCCACGTTGGTGACCTGCGACCACACCGCGTCCCAGGAATCGGGGCGGTGCAGGTGCTCGGATACGGTCCCTGCCAGTACGCCCAGCCCATGCGAGTCGAGCTGATCTTTCAGCTCACTCGGGTCCTTCGGCAGGTAGCCATATGGGCCGAGCTCGATCCACTCGTACCCGGCCTTAGCGACCTCGCTAAGAAAGACATCGGGAGACACCTGCTCGGGATCGCTGGGAAACCAGACTCCCCAGGAGTCCGGCGCGGTACCGATTGTGATCATGGACGACACATATCCTCCTTACAGGAACAGCCTCTGGGTTGCCTTGTGCTCTTCATAGATCTTGCGTGCTTGCTTGGTGGACTCAAGGGTGGAGGTGGCGCTCACCGGGACATCCCACCACGACTCGGAGTCTGGAGCGCTGATCAGTGGGTCGGTCTCGACGTAGATCACGATGCTGTGAGCCGCAGCCTTCGCCGCCTTGATCGCCTCAGCGAACTCACCGACCGTCATCGCTTTGATCACCTCGACGCCAAGGCTTGCGGCGTTGGCGGCAAGATCGACAGGCAGCTTGTCCCCGTCCAACCGCCCGGTCTCAGGGTTCCGATAGCGATAGCTGGTGCCGAAGCGCTGCGAGCCTAGCGACTCCGAAAGCGAGCCGATCGAGGCAAAGCCGTGGTTCTGCACCAGGACAGTGATGACCTTGATGCCTTCCTGGACCGCAGTGACCAGCTCAGTCGCCATCATCAGGTAGGAGCCGTCCCCAACCATGACAAAAACATCACGGTCAGGACAGGCCAGTCGTACGCCGATCCCGCCGGCGATCTCGTAGCCCATGCAGGAGTAGCCGTACTCGACGTGGTAGCCCTTCGGGTCGCGGGTCCGCCACAGCTTGTGCAGGTCACCAGGCATCGAGCCTGCGGCGCAGACGACCACATCGCGTGAGTCGGACAGCTCGTTCACCATGCCGATCACCTCGTTCTGGGTGAGCAGACCGCCAGCTCCCGCGTTCGGCGTTGGGGGCAGGTAGGCCCGCTGCACCGTCTCCTCCCAGGCGGCGTTCAACTCGGTGTAGTTCACGATGTAGCTTCCGTCGACCCGATAGCGGTCCAGCAGCGGTGGCAGCGCATCGAGAGTCTCGCGGGCGTCCGCCACAACGCTCAGCCCAGCGTGCTTGATCGCGTCCAGTCCGGCGACGTTGATGTTGACGAACCGTACGTCCGGGTTCTGGAATGCGGTCCGGCTCGCGGTTGTGAAGTCGGAATAGCGAGTGCCGATTCCGATCACCAGATCGGCGTCTCTGGCGATCGCGTTGGCCGCTGTCGTGCCTGTCGAGCCAATAGCACCGAGGCACTGCGGGTGGTTGTAGGCCAAGGTCCCCTTGCCTGCCTGGGTCTGGCCTACCGGGATGCGGGTCACCCTGCAGAACCTGGCCAGAGCCTCCTGGGCGCGGGAGTACATGACACCACCGCCGGCCACAATGAGGGGCCGCTTGGCCGACTTAATGATCGCGGCCGCGGCCTCGAGGACCAACCGCTCGGGTACCGGCCGGGTTACATGCCAGACCCGCTTCTCGAACAGGGCGGCGGGCCAGCCGTACGCCTCCGCCTGCACGTCCTGTGGGAAGCACAATGTCACCGCGCCGGTCTCGATCGGGTCGGTCAGCACCCGCATGGCCGACATCAAGGCTGCCGGCAGCTGCTCGGGTCGCAAGATCCGGTCGAAGTATTTCGATACCGGCCGGAAGGCGTCGTTGACGGTGACATCGCCAGATTGCGGGAGCTCCAGCTCCTGCAGCAGCGGTGAGGCGCTGCGGTCGGCGAAGGTATCGGCGGGCAGCAGTAGCACCGGCAGCCGATTGATGGTGGCCAGCGCGGCGCCGGTCAGCATGTTGGTGGCGCCTGGCCCCACGCTCGACGAGACCGCGTAGGTCTGCAGCCTGTTCTTCATCCGGGCGTAGGCGACCGCGGTGTGCACCATGGCCTGCTCGTTGCGACCCAGGATGTACGGCAACGTCTCGGGCTCTTCCAGCTCGGCCTGGAGCAACGCCTGGCCGATACCGGCGACGTTGCCATGGCCGAAGATCCCAAAGCAGCCAGCGAAGAGCTTCTGCTCCTCGCCGTCAGATTCGGAGTACTGGACGCCGAGGAACTTCACCAGGGCCTGCGCCACGGTCAGCCGGATTTTTCCTGCGGGGGGGCCCGGGGGGGTCGTCCCCCCCGGCGAAGACAAGCTCGCCATGCTCAAGCCTCCTGGTCGGTCTGCGAAAGGAGTCTCGGGTCGACGTCCTGGGACTCCCAGGTGGCGCGCACCCACGCCTGCTCGGGATGGTCGGTGATCTTCCAGGCTCGCTCGGCACCCGGTCCGGCCATCACATTCAAGTAGTACATGTCGAACCCCGGCGCCGCGACACAGGGGCCGTGCCAGCCGTACGGCACCAGCACGGTGTCACGATCATGGACCTCCTCCAACACTTCAATCTCCCGACCAGGTGAGGAAGATGTCCGCATGAATCCAAAGCCTGGTTGGCCACCAGGCCCTGCAGTGATCTCGAAGTAGTAGATCTCTTCCAGCTCCGACTCCGTATCGCTCGTCTCGTCATGCTTGTGCGCCGGGTAGGAGGACCAGTTGCCAGCCGGGGTGATCACCTCGCAGGCGATGATCTTGGCGGCGTCGAGGGATCCCGGAGTGCCGAAGTTGCGCACCTGCCGGCTGGACTGACCGGCACCGCGTAGCTCGACCGGCACCTGCGATGCCGCGAGGTAGCGCAGCGGCAGCACCGACTGGGTACGCGCGCCACACAGCGCGAACCGCCCACCACCAGCTGAACGCAGGCTCACTGCCTTCCCGCTGCCGACGTAGACCACGTCGGTTGGCCCGTCGAAGACCGACGCCCGGCCGTCGAGTTCACAGTGCGCGTCGTCGACGTCAACTGTGACCGACCCGCTGAGCGGGAGCACGATGACCTCGTCCGAACCAGTCTCAAAGCGGTGGCTGCCTTGCGGCTCGAGCGAAATGATCTTCAAGGAGGAGTAGCCCCAGCCTGCCGATTCAGGAGTCACGTCGAGCTCGTACGGAGCCGACCCCGTCAACGCGGACCGCAAGAGGTAGCGCGAATCCATGATCGTTACCGGACGAGTGAGACAGCCGTGTCGACCGCCTTCGCGACATCATCGTCAGCCGGGTAGAGCATCGTGCGACCGACGACAAGACCGCGCACCGACGGCAGCGCGAGCGCCGCCTGCCACTGGGCGTAGGTTTCGTCCGGCGCACTGTCGGGATCCCCGCCGAGCAACAAGGTCGGCAGCGTTGTCGCATCCATCACCCGCTCCATCTCATGGACCACAGGCAGCTTCATCCAGGTGTACGCGCTGGAGGCGCCCAGCCCCTGCGCGATGTGCACCGACTTGATCACAGCGTCCGCGGAAAGGTCATTGACGATCTTGCCGCCGTACCGACTGGACATGAACGGCTCCACCATCGCTATCAACTCGGCCCGGTTGAGGTCAGTGATCGCTCGACCGCACTGCTCCAATGTGGCCACGGTGGCGGAATCCTCAAGATCAATCCGCAGTAGCATCTTCGCACCCTCGAACCCAGCGTCGATGGTGCCGCGTACGTCATAGCCGGTGTTGCGATCATCCATCTCGAACGCCGCACCTTGCAGGCCGCCGCGATTCATCGAGGCGAACACCAGCTTTTCCTCCAAGACACCCAGCATCAGCAGGTCGTCGGCGATGTCGGCGGTCGCCAGCAGACCGTCTACACCTGGACGGGTCAATGCCGTCACCAGTCGGTCGAGGAGATCGGAGCGGCTCGCCATCGCGGTGGCCTTGCCCGCCGCACTCAGGGAACCACGCGCCGGATGATCGCACGCGATGATCATGAGCTTGCCGTCCGGCCCCAACAATTCCCGCTTCCGCCGAGTCGCGAGCAGCCGCTTGATACGTCGCGGATCGCGGCTACGGATTTCGTTGAGCTCACTGATCGAGCGTGCGAACTGGGTCTCCGACGTCGCATCGGTGACAGTGCTCATCGCGCGCTCGCAGTCGCAAAGTGTACGGCGAGCGAGTCTTCGAGATGCTCGTTGGGATCTCCACCAGCCAGTAGCGTCTCGATCTCGGCTTCGGTCGGCATAGCGGTTGAGCACTCAAGACGGGAGGCCACGATGGCACCGGCAGCATTGGCGTGCTGCAGCACCTTCTGAAGCGGCCAACCCGCCAGCAGTCCGTGACACAGCGAACCACCGAACGAGTCACCAGCGCCAAGGCCGTTGAGTGGCCGGATCGGGATGGGCGGGGACTCGACCCGCTCGGTTCTGGTCTTGGCCAACACTCCCTTTGGGCCCTGCTTCACGATCGCCAGCTCGACGCCAGCGGCGAGCAACGCATCTGCGGCCTTCTCCGGCTCGGTTTCGCCGACGGCGACCTCGCACTCCTCGCGGTTGCCGACCGCCACAGTGATCTGCGGCAGGGCTTGCTGCACCTGCTCGGTGGCGTGCGCAGGGGTGTCCCAGAACATCGGGCGGTAATCCAGATCGAGCACCGTGAACTGCTTGCGCGCCCTGGCTTCCAGCACTGCGAAATGGGACTGGCGGCTCGGTTCCTCGCTCAGTCCCGTAACGGACAGCCACATGAGTCGGGTGGCGCGCACCGCGTCGAAGTCGATGTCCGACGGTTTGATCTGTAGGTCCGGTGCGGTCGGCTTGCGATAGAACCAGAGCGGAAAGTTATCGGGTGGAAAGATCTCACAGAAGGTGACCGGCGTGGCGTATTCGGTGTTGGTCACCACGTGGCGGTCGTCGACGTTCAGCTGGCGGAGCGCCCTGCGGACATACCGGCCGAATGGGTCGTCGCCGACCCCGGTGATGATCGCGGCCTTGCGGCCGAGGCGCGCGGCCGCGACCGCGACGTTCGCTGTGGTGCCGCCCAGGAACTTGCCGAACGTCTGAACGTCTTCGAGCCCAACGCCAACCTGCAAGGGGTAAATGTCGACACCACTGCGACCAAAGGTGAGCACATCCAGCGGCGGCTCAACCTCTGCATCCGGACGGTCGTGAGGATCGCTACTCATCGCTCTCCTTTGAGATTGAGTTAGGCCGCGTTGTGGCTCTCGCAGCACCGTATTGGCCTAGCACTGTTGTGTCAATACTTTGTACTGACAAATGGTCATAGTTACCCTGCCGATGAGCTAAGAGCTCCGTTCAGGAACTGGGCATGGCCCAGACCGAACGACCAGTCGGCATGCCTGTTGGCCATCACCGAAATGATCAAGTCCTCGGGCCGTACACCACATTCGGCTTCCAACCGCTTCGCAAGTTCGGCGTACGCGGCCACCTTCTGCTCGGTCGACCTGCCTTGCTGGAGGATCTGGATGATCACGATGCCGTCCGTACGCTGCAAACCGAGGCCGGTGTCCTCCGCGATGATCTGACCCGTGGTGTGCTCGGTGATGATCTGATAGCGATCAGCCGGCGGTGCCGCAAAGACATCGAGCATGACCTCTTGCACAGTGTCAGCTAGCTTTCGTAGCTCCTTGGGGGTTCGGCCCTCCTGGACATCAATCCGAACCAGTGGCATGCGTTAATTATGCATTTGTTAAGACATAATGTCAAATTGTGTCTGGGATGGGGTTCGGCCAACCAAGAAACCCGCGCCCCAGGCAAGATGAGTCGCCGCCAACACCAGCGGCAGTCGCAGCCGAGCTGCAGCCGACATCGGCCGCGCCGTGGCCACGGAGCCGCCGATGATCAACGCCAGATAGCCGGCCGGAGCGAGGAAGCCAACACGCAGCAGTCGGGAGTCGACGACCACACCAAGCAGCCCTGCGACTGAGCCGGTCAGCACACCGAGCAGGGTCAGCGGAGGGGCTAGGTAGCGGGCAGTCGCCGTCTCCGGATAGCGCCTCACTACCTCGCGACGCCACGTCCCGGTCTCGTACATCTGCTTCACCAGTGCGCGCAGCGTAGATCTGGGGCGATAAGTCACCCGTAGCTCGGGCGAAAACCAGATCCTGTGGCCGCTGGTCCGCAAGCGGTAATTCAGCTCCCAGTCCTGGGCGCGATGCATGCTCTCGTCAAAGCCACCCACGGCAATGAGTGCATCCTTACGGAAG
>DATLPF010000231.1:0-4316 GCA_035535875.1 Propionibacteriaceae bacterium | reverse complement strand
CCGCCCTCTCCATGATCTTGGCAACTTCGCCGTACATCACATACAGCTCGATCAGCGGCGTACCGCCCATGCCATTCAGCATGACGATCACCGGACCTAGAGTGAAGTCCCGATCAGCAAGAATCGGTTCCATCAAGTGCTCGGCGATCTCGCGGGCAGTCGCCAACGGGACCCGGCGCCGACCCGGCTCGCCATGGATACCGATGCCCAACTCCATCTCGTCCATGCCCAGCTCGAAGGTCGGCTTTCCCGCGGCCGGCACGGTACAACTCGTCAGTGCCATGCCCATCGAGCGACCGGCGCCATTGATCGATCGAGCCAAAGTGACGAGCTCGGAAAGCGGTCTGCCCTCCTCAGCCGCGGCGCCGACCAGCTTTTCGAGCATCACGGTCACCCCTACCCCACGCCGACCGGCGGTATAGAGGGAATCCTCAACCGCGACGTCGTCGTTGATCACGACCGTCTCGACGGGAATGCCGGTTTCGGCCGCTGCGAGCTCGGCCGCCATTTCGAAGTTCATCACGTCGCCGGTGTAGTTCTTCACGATGTGCAACACGCCAATGCCCGAGTCGACACCCTTGGTCGCTTCGAGCACCTGATCAGGAGTCGGCGACGTGAAGATCTCTCCGGCACAAGCGGCGTCGAGCATGCCTCGTCCGACGAATCCACCATGCAGTGGCTCGTGGCCGGACCCGCCACCTGACACCAGTCCGACCTTGCCGGCAACGGGTGAGTCGCGCCGATAGACGATGCGGTTAGCATGATCAACGCGTACCTCTGGACGAGCGGCCTCGATGCCGAGCAGCGACTCCGCAAGGACATCTTGCGGGTCGTTGATGAGCTTCTTCATAGCCGCGACCCTAGCTTGCAGGAGCTCGCGGCCGACCCGTCCGCCTAGGACGCTGGTGGGATGTTCTGGTTGATGTGGAAGAGGTTGGTCGGGTCGTAGCGTTTCTTGATCCGAGAGAGCCGGTCGTAGTTGCCGCGGTACGCGGCCCTGATCCGCTCCTCACCTTCGTCTTCCATCATCATGTTGACGTAGCCGCCACCAGCTGAGCTGTCGTGGAGTTCCTGCCAGTACTGCTGCACCCAGCGAGTCGCGGCCGGTAGGTTGGCAGGGTCGGGGTCGATCGCGGTAATCACGCCAGTCCAGCCGCCATTGCGATACGCGAAGGCCGTGGCGTCCTCAGGCACTCGGGCGGCGGCCCCGCTGATCGGATACATGTGCATCGTGGACAACGGAGTCGGGATTGTCTCGGCGTAGCGGCGATGGACAGCAATGGCCTCGTCGGTGATCTCTTCGAAGAAGTCGACCTTCCAGTACCACTGCAGCCCGGTTGGTAGCAAGGGGTCGAAAGCGGACTGCAGCACCGAGTAGGGCATCGGCGCCAACCCGACCAGCAGCGGGTCGCCGAATTCGCGGATCGGGGCGAGCACCTCGTCGGCTTTCGCGTGCGGGCCGGTGTAGCACCAAACGATGATGCCGGCCTTGCGCGCCCACAGGTGTTCGGGGAATGGCGGGCCAGACGGGATGACGGTGACGCCGATCCAGCCGCTGAGCTCCTCCGGCAGTGCCGGGAGCAGTTCGCGATACCACCGGAACAGGTCTTCCACATCTGGTAGGTCGTACAGCACCGGACCGCCGATGATCACCCCCTGCTCCCCGACCGGGTGGCAGCGGAATGTGAACGAGGTGACCACGCCGAAGTTGCCGCCGCCACCTCGGAGCGCCCAGAACAGGTCGGGGTACGACTCAGCGCTTGCCTTGACGAAGCTGCCGTCGGCCAGCACGACGTCGGCCGAGACGAGATTGTCGGCGGTGAGCCCGAAGCGCCGCGTCAGGTAGCCGACTCCGCCACCGAGGGTCAGTCCGCCCACTCCAGTTGTCGAGACAAACCCCGAGGGCGTCGCCATGCCGAACACACCCGTGGCATGGTCTACGTCGCCCCAGGTGCAACCACCGTCAACCCGTACGGTGTGGGCCGCCGGGTCGACGGTCGTACTCCGCAAGCCACCGAGGTCGATCACGAGTGCGTCATTCCAGACACCGAAACCACCTCCGTGGTGCCCTCCTCCGCGGATGGCGAGTGCCATGTCGTGCTCCCGTGCGAAGTTGACGCAGGCGATCACATCCGCGACGTCGGCGCACCGCACGACTGCAGCCGGTCGCCGGTCAACCGCTCCGTTATAGACGGCCCTGGCCTCGTCGTAGTCCGAGTCTGAGGGGAGCGTGAGTGCGCCCCGTACTCCTGCCGCAAGCTTGGTCAACGGAAGATCTGTGGCTCGCGAAGGTGCTGTTGTAGTCATGCCACACGACGCTAGAGGGAGCAGCGTTCGCGCAGCGTTCGGTTCATCGCCCACGCGAAAGAACGCTGCCCTCCACACCGACGCCGAGTTCAGCCAGGTCCTGCTCGCAGCGCGCCTGTAGCACCCGGCTGTGCTGGCTCTTCGCAAGGATCGCGGCCTGACGCAGTACGGGCACGGCCGCATCGCGGCGCAGAAGTCGTGCCCGGGCACGAAGCACCTCGGGCATCCACCACCGCTCGTCCTGCTGTTCGGCTGCTGCAAGAGCCGCGTCGAGGATGCCGCGAGCAGCTGCGGTACGCCCCGCCTGGACCATCACGTCGGCCAGCAGGTACAGCCAATACGGCATGCGAAGGTGCTGGCCCGCCGACCGAAGCTTGTCGATGCCCTGCTGTATGCGAACGACACCTGCCTCACCGCCACGCACCCAGCCGTCGACCACCACGCCCCACTCGCGGTAGTAGCTGAACGAGTAGCGCTCGCACAGATTGATGAGTTCGCCCGCCGCCTCGCTGGCGCCGGCGCGGTCGTGAACCAGCTGGTGCGTGATCGCTGAATAACTCAATGCCGCTGCAAGGCTGTAGGGGTGGTCGGCTGACCTCGCGAGCTCGACGGCCTCCCGACACGTTGCGACGGCCTGTTCTGGGTTTCCGAGCAGCCATTGGGTTTGCGCACTGGACGCCAGGCCGTGCACTTCGGGCAGCGTGCCGGTGATCTGCGACGCCGAGCCATGCGAGAACTCGCGGGCGCGTTCGAAGTGATCAAGTGCTTCCTCGAGACGACCAAGACTGGTCAGAGTTGCGGCAACTACATAGTGAGCCTGACCAGCTGTCTTGGGCTCGGCCTCCGCCAGATCAAGGGCACGGGTAGCGAGCAGGTATGCGTCGGTGACGTTGCCTTGCACGAAACGCACGCCAGCCAGGCCGACGAAGCTGGCCATCAGGTCGCGGAAACGGGAGAGTTTCTCTGCCAGATGCGCGGACCGTTCCAGCGTCGCCTGTAGTTGTGGCGAAGAGTAGCCGTGGATGGCGTTCAAAGGCGGTGCCATCTGCAGCAGCACGTCGAGCTCCTCTTCGTCCCGTGCTCGCCCAGGCGGCTGCTGCGCGATGAGCTCCAGACAGCGGCGGAAGCAACGCACGGCCTCAGAGTTGGCGAACACGGCGGCGGCAAGCTGCGCCGCCCGTCGGTAGTAGTGCAGCGCGCGATCGGGTCGGCCACCTCGGTCATACTGTTCGGCCAGCTGGGCGGCGACGTCATCCTCGCGCTCGCTATGGAGAATCTGGAGACTCTGCGCGATCCGACGATGCAGCAGCCATCGCTGCGGTGGCGATACCGACGCGTACGCCGCGTCACGTACCAGGTCATGGGAGAAGTCGTATCCGCTGGGTTGTTCCCTGAGGATGCCCTGCCGCCACAGCTCGTCGACCGAGCGGACCACGGCGTCGATGTCGAGATCGCTGGCCTTCGTAAGCAGATCGAGGGTGAAGTCGCGGCCGACGGCGGAGGCCAATCCGGCGACTTCCCGCGCGTGCGGCGATGCCGCTTCCAGCCGACGGCGCAGGACCGAGGAGAGGTCCGCGAGCGATGACAGAGGGCCGCCGCGGTCAACTTCGCTGGCGCTGCGAACCGCCTCCAGGACGTACAGCGGATACCCACCTGTTGCTGAAAACAGCAGCGAGACCTCCCCATCGCTGGGGTCCCGCTCGAGGAACGATGCTCCAAGCGCCCGTACGCCGTCCCGTCCCAGCGGCGGGAGCGCCATCTCGATCAAGGAATCGGCCGACCGCAACGCTGGCAGCAACCGAGAAACCTCGAGGTTGTCTGCCAGCTCCTCGCGGCGCGCGGTTGCGGCCACCAACAACGGCGCCCCGGCCGCTCGACCGAGCAGGAACGGCAACCACGCGGTTGTTTCGTCATCACACCAGTGCAGGTCGTCCAACGCGAGGAGCGTTGGCTGGCCGACCGCGAGGATCCCCCGAGCGAGCCCCTCGAAGAATCTGTGCCGGCGCCAG
>DATLPF010000230.1:0-23981 GCA_035535875.1 Propionibacteriaceae bacterium | reverse complement strand
CGTCCGACCGTGGCTGCGGGTTGTCGGTCTTCACTCGCGTCCCTCACGCGGCGTCGGGTGGTCGTCGCCGTTTGCGGAGCTTGCCTCGTTGGGCGTGGAGGCGTCGGATGCGGGCGTTGATTTTGGGTCGTTGTTGTTGGTCGATCCACCAGGGTGGTATCCATTCGGGCAAACCGTCGGCGTTCATCCGGCAGGTCCAGCCTTTTTGCAGGAAGTGGGTGTGGTGGTATCTGCAGAGCAGGCTCAGATTGTCTAAGTCGGTGAGTCCGCCGAGGATCCAGTCCAAGATGTGGTGTCGGTCGCACCAACTCGGTGGATGAGTACACCCAGGAAAGGAACATCCGGCGTCTCGAGCGATCAAGGCCATGGTTTGGCCTCGGGAGGCCAACCGCTGGCTTCTCCCCAGTGCTAGGGGGACATTGTTCTGGTTGATGATGGTGGGCCAGATTTCAGCCTCATCAGCAATCCGGAGCAACTGATCAGAAGTTAGCTGGCTGCCGTCGCTGGTTTCGACCAACCCAGCTTTGGTGAGCAGCTCCTCCAGTTGCACAGTGACGATCACCGAGGCCGGGGTGCCACCCACCGAGGGCTGGTCTTTCATTTTCAACAGCCGTCCGCAGGCCTCATCCAACCCATCATGCAACCGTTGCCCGTGGGGCCGCTCATCCAGAATCTGGGAGGTCTGCCCGTTCTCGTCCTCCAAGGTTGTGGTGCGCGGTTTGGTGAGCGGCTCCAAGATGGCGTTCAACTGGGCGCCGACGGTGGTGGTGAGTTTGCCTGCCAGGTGCCACATGCCGTCGCGGCGTTGCTTCAACTCCACATACCGCCGGTCGTGCTGCAACTGGTCATCAACAGGTTCGGGGCCGTCCGGATCGGCAGCATTGACCACGTGTAGGGCGTAGCGGCGCAGATCGGTGGGTCCGAGGGTGGGTGCGTACTGGGTGAGCAGCTCCTCCGCTGTGTCGACAGCGTGGGGGTGGAGGTCGGGTCGGGAGAGTTTCTGCATGGCCCGTTCCACAATCTGCACCTTCTCAGTCGACACCACGCCTTGACGTTGCAGCGCAGCCAGACGCGGCAATACCGGTTCTAACCGTTCACCGAGCATCGACATCCGGGGTCCCATGGCTGCTGCGGCCCGGACCCGTGAGGCCGCCTCACTGGGAGAGAGTTGCAACACCTGCACCAAAAACCTGCTCAGACCGGAGGAGCAGGCTGATGCAGGAAGATCAGTGGCTTCAGCATCAGCAATCAGAGTGTGGTCGATCAGTGGCAGCCGGTTCCTAAAGGTTTCGAACCGTCGCCACCAGCTGATCTTCTCTGCTGCGCTGAGTTGATCAAGCCCACCGGCTTCGATCTTTTCGATCACCTCGGTGAGGGCCGCCTCGAGGGTGTCCAGGGCCACAGCCAACACCGAACGCTGTTCGCGTTCGGCTGCTGTGGGATCCCCGAGTTCCATACACCCATTCTATTCGAATCTGTGTTCGATGACAAGCCGTTTTCCCAACCAAATAAGGAAAGTTACACCCTGGAAACTTGCACCCAACTGCTCAACTCAACCCCTGGACAACCCCTCCACAACATTCCCCCGGCTCTCTCTCTTGATCTTGAACCCCGGACCTGCTTCCGGCGGCTTCCTAGATCGGTGTCGCCCGGAGCTGGGTGTCAAGGCTGGCCGTAGGCCACCCGCAGCCACCCGCAGGGCTTGGCCTTGACGCCAGCGAGGACGACGCCACACTCCCAAAGGCCGGAAGCAGGTCCACACCAACCCAAATCCGGGACCAGGTCAAGATCAACCCCAAGCCGGCAGCAGGTCAAGATCGACCCCAAGCCGGCAGCAGGTTCAAGATCATCACGAGGGTGGCGACGCAGGTCCCGACGCTCCGAAAACCAGTTCCTCAACAACCTCAGGGCACGTTCACCATTCCACTCAGGCCGCGTGTAACAGATGCCGAGCCTCTTCAACATCGGCATGCATCTGCCGGATCAACGCCTCCCTACCCGCGTACTTCACCTGGCCGCGGAGCCTGGCGTAGAAATCGATCGCGATCTCTACGTCGTAGAGCTCGAGGTCGTCACGATCAAGTACGTACGCCTCAACCCGACGTTCAACACCATCGAAGGTCGGGTTGGTACCGACCGAGATCGCCGCGGGCCAGCGGGATGAAGGAACATCCAACCGTGTGACCCAGCCGGCGTAGACCCCATCGGCAGGCACCGCAAATCCTGGGGGCACCGGCACATTGGCCGTCGGGAAGCCTAATTCGTGACCCCTTCGGTCGCCGCGGACGACAACGCCCGAGAACCGAAAGACGTTGTCGCTGAGTTCCCGGACCCGACCAAAGTCACCCTCGGCCACCGCATGCCGGATCAGCGTCGATGAGCTCGGCTGGGTGCCGTCAGTGACGAGCGGCAGCGCTTGGACTTTGAACTCCCCCGCTCCAAGCTCAGCCAGAGTGGAGACATCGCCGGCGGCTCGAAATCCGAAGCGGAAGTTCTCTCCAACAACTATCCGCGTGGGGTGCAGCGGCCGGAGCACGGTATCGACGAACTGGGCAGGACTCCAGCTGGCAACTTCAGCGGTGAAATGCACGACGACAACGTCGTCGACGCCCGCCTTACGCAGCAGCTCCTTACGACGCTCCAGCGAGGTCAGGAGGGGCGGCACTTGATCGGGTCGGATCACAGACATCGGATGCGGCCAGAAGGTCACGGCGACGAGGCGCGCGCCCGGCTCGGCTGCCCGGGCGGTACGGATGAGCTCGACGTGTCCTCGATGGACTCCATCGAAGTTGCCGATCACTACGACGGTCGGCGGGCTCAATTCAATGCGCCTCCTGATCCTTCTGTTCGCAACCTCGAATAGTTAAGCAGACCGCCGCGGCTTGCAGCGTTTGTCGAATTCCTTACTTTCTGACCGCGAAGTCTGCAAGGCAAGTCGGGTTATGCGAAACTGCCGAGGCACACGCAGGAATCTTTCTCGGGGGGAAACAGTGAGGCGTATCACTAAAGCTGCGATCGGCGGCCTTGCAGGTTGCGCGCTGGTTCTCGGCGGAACACAAGGTGCGAGTGCCGCGCTGGAAGCAAAGTACTGGTTTCGTGACGCTCTGACGGATCTGCTGACTACTGATGTCGGACCCTTCGACTCAGCCACGGCGAGGACCACGATCGCGGAGAAAACAAACGACAAAACCACTTTCCGCATCCGTGTGAGGGGGATCCAACCTTCAGCAGCAGGGCAGGAGTTCGCTGCTCACCTGCACGTCGGGCCGTGTGATAACAGCGGGGGACATTACAAGGACAACCCTCAGGTGGTGGAAGCGAGAGCTGATAACGAAGTGTGGTTCGCTCTGGTGCCGAACGAAGACGGCATAGCCGTTGATGCAACCACCGTGAAGTTTGTGCCAGCCGATACGGATGTGAATTTCACGCCTGGGGAGATGTCAATCGTGATCCACCAGTACTCCAACATCCCGACGCCAAATCCCAAGCAAGCGTGCTTCCCGCTGTCCGTGCCCCAGTGGACTGAATAAATCTGTGGCTCACACAAAAACCGCCTCGGCGACGGCGTCCAGTCCTTCCTGGCGGTAAAGCGCGAGGAAGTCGCCAGCTTGGTCCAGTAAAGCCGTCGTGCCGTCTGGCAAGATCACTCCAGCTAACCGCTGGCCGTTTCGGATCTGGGCTGCTTGTACCTGGTTGACGATCAACGTTGCGAAGCTCTCGCGAACGACGCGATCCAGTGGCATGATCTTGAGTGCACCCTCCGCCTCCTCAAGCGTCTGCGCCTCGTCCAGTGTGAATTCCCCCACTCGCGTCCTCCGCAGTGTGGTCAGGTGACCGCCGACTCCGAGGGCTGCCCCCAGATCCCTAGCGAGCGCGCGAACGTAGGTGCCAGTTGTGCACTCGACCACCACTCTTAGATCGACACAAGCGACCCCATCTGCCTCGAGCTCGTGTATATCCACGAGGTCGAATCGACGTATGGTGACCGGTCGTGCCGAAAGCTCAACGGACTGACCAGCACGTACTCGCCGGTATGAGCGGACACCGTTGATCTTGATCGCAGACACCGCAGCCGGCACTTGAAAGATGTCGCCGCGCAGCTGGTCCATAGCCGCCTCGACCTCAGCCTCGCCCACATCGGCCGAGCCCATGGCCGTGACGACTTCGCCATCGGCGTCATCAGTGATCGTGGCCACGCCGAGGCGAATCGTGGCCTCATAAGCCTTGTCCAACAAGGCGAGGTATCCCAATAGCCGGGTAGCCTTCTCAACCCCAATGATCAACAGGCCGGTAGCCATCGGGTCCAGGGTGCCCGCATGGCCCACCTTCCGGGTGCCGGCCAACCGGCGAATGCGGCCGACCACCTGGTGTGATGTCCAACCAGCGGGTTTATCGAGAAGAGCAAGACCTGAGGTTGGCCGCGACGGTTCAGCCTCAGGACTCGTCGTCATCACGCTGCGCGCGTTCCTCGACAACCTCGTCGTGCTTGTACGGATCGGCCTCTCCCGCGTACGCCGCACCCGCGGCTTGCTCGGCCACCCGGGCGTCAACCGACCTCGCCTGGGCGAGCAGATCGTCAATCTGCCTGGCGTTCTCGGGCACGGCGTCTGGCACGAACTCGATCGTCGGAGTGAATTTGAGACCAAGCTGCTGACCAACCTGAGCCCGGATCACACCGGTGGCCGAACGGAGCGCGGCTGCGGTTCGGGCATGCTCGTCCTCTGTGCCTAGCACGGTGTAGAAGACTGTCGCATCGCGGCTGTCGCCGGTCAGCCGTACGTCGGTTACCGTCACGAAGCCCAGCCGCGGATCTTTGATCCTGCGCTCCAGCATCTCCGCGACAATTACTTTGATCTGGTCAGCCAGCCTGACCACGCGTGGCGAGGCCATGTCCACCTCCTTCACGCCGACTTGTCAAAGCTGAGTTGACCCATAGATCAACCCAGCTCTGACAACAACGGCGTTACGACCGCGGCTTCTCCCGCAGCTCGTACGTCTCGATGATGTCGCCGATCTTGATGTCGGAGTAGTTGGCGAGCGTTATGCCGCACTCAAACCCCTCACGTACTTCGGTGACATCATCCTTCTCACGGCGGAGCGAGGCGATGGTGGTCTCGGTGACAACCACACCGTCGCGCAGCAGTCGCGCCTTGGAATTGCGACGGATCGAACCGCTGATGACCATACAGCCAGCGATGATGCCCGCCTTGGACGAGCGGAAGATCTCCCGGATCTCCGCCTGACCGAGGGTGGCCTCCTCGTAGATCGGCTTCAGCATGCCCTTCAGTGCGGCTTCAATCTCGTCGATTGCGGCGTAGATGACCGAGTAGTAGCGGATGTCTACGCCCTCGCGATCGGCGAGCTCGGAGGCCTTGCCCTGAGGGCGGACATTGAAGCCGACTATGACCGCGTCGGATGCCGCGGCCAGCGAGACGTTCGTCTCAGTGATGGCACCAACGCCGCGGTCGATCACCCGCAGGCTGACCTCGTCGCCAACGTCAATCTTGGACAGCGCGTCCTCCAGCGCCTCCACCGAACCAGCACCGTCACCCTTGAGGATGAGCCGCAACTCCTGCGTTTCACCCTTCTCGAGCTGCTCGAACAGCTGGTCGAGGGTCTTGCGTCGGGTGCCAGCGGCCTGAGCGGCCATCCGCAGCCGTGCTGCCCGCCGTTCCGCGATCTGCCGCGCCATGCGGTCGTCATCGACCACCAGGAAGCTGTCCCCTGCACCGGGCACGGCCGTTAAGCCCAGCACCTGCACCGGGAACGAGGGCGGCGCCTCGCTGACATTGTCACTATGATCGTTGAGCAGCGCACGTACGCGGCCATGCGCAGGACCGGTGACGATCGAATCGCCGACCTTGAGCGTGCCGCGCTGGACCAAGACCGTAGCTACTGGACCGCGACCCTTGTCCAAGTGCGCCTCAATGGCCACCCCCTGAGCATCCATATCGGGGTTGGCTCGCAGGTCCAGCGCCGCGTCGGCGGTCAAGATGATCGCCTCCAGCAGCGAGTCCAGACCTTGATTGGTGACCGCTGATACGTCGACGAACATCGTGTCGCCTCCGTACTCCTCCGGCACCAGGCCGTACTCAGTGAGCTGACCGCGGACCTTCGTCGGGTCGGCACCCACCTTGTCGACCTTGTTCACGGCCACGACCACCGGCACTTCCGCTGCCAGGGCATGGTTCAGTGCCTCGATCGTTTGTGGCATCACACCATCGTCGGCCGCCACCACGAGCACCGCGATATCGGTCGACTTGGCACCCCGGGCACGCATTGCGGTGAACGCCTCGTGACCCGGAGTGTCGATGAAGGTGATCTTGCGCTCCTCGTCCTCCACCTCGGTGGAGACCTGGTAAGCCCCGATGGCTTGGGTGATGCCACCTGCCTCACGAGCTACCACGTTTGTCTTACGGATAGCGTCGAGCAGCTTGGTCTTGCCGTGGTCGACGTGACCCATCACGGTGACGACCGGCGGGCGGGCCTCGAGATCCTCCTCGCCGCCGGTGTTCTCCCCGAACTCGATGTCGAAGCTCTCCAGCAGCTCGCGATCCTCGTCCTCGGGCGAGACCACCTCGATGTCGTAGTTGAGCTCAGTGCCCAGCACCTGCAGAGTGTCGTCGCTCACCGATTGGGTGGCGGTGACCATTTCTCCAAGATGGAACAGCACCTGGACCAGGGAGGCCGCGTCGGCGCCGATCTTCTCTGCCAGATCCGTCAGCGAAGCACCCCTGGCGAGCCGGACCTTCTGCCCGTCGCCTTGCTTGACGCGGATGCCACCGATCGATGGGGCCTCCATCTGATCGAATTCCTGACGACGCTGCTTCTTGGACTTGCGTCCACGGCGAGTCGGACCGCCGGCCCGGCCGAATGCACCCTGGGTTCCACCGCGACCACCGCGGCCACCACGCCCACTCGGCGGTGGCCCGCCGGGCCCACCGCCGGGGCCACCGCGACCCGGAGGACCGCCGGTGCGACGACCCCCAGCGGGTGCACCACGACCGCGTGTGCCTGGACCGCCAGGTGTGCTGCCAAGCTGACCAGAGTTCTGCTTTGGCATCATCGCGGGGTTGGGTCGTGGCATTCCCGGAAGCCCTGGGCGCCCGCCCGGGGCCAACGGAGCCCGGCCGGCAGGCGGACGCGGTTCCCCAGGTCGAGCGACGTCTGCTCCGGGACGCGGCGCACGCGGCCGACCCATTCCTTGCGAGGAGGCGAACGGGTTGTTGCCAGGCCGCGGACTACCGGGACGCCGCGCACTTGGAGCGCCGGGGAGTCCTCCGGTGGACCCAGGACGTGGCCGTGGTGCGGCGCCGGGCGCCTCACCGATCCGAGCGGCAGGCGCGGCTTGGCCCGGATCCCGGGGCACGCCTGGACGCGGAACCGACGTCGGCTGCGGCGGAGACGGCGGGCTTGCTGGGGCCGCTGGGGCCGCTGGTGCCGCCGGGGCTTCTGGCGCGGCGGACGACTTCAGTGCTGGCGCCTCGGCAGCCAACTCCACGGGGGCCGGGGCGGACGCTGCCTGCGCCCCGTCAGCCGCCTTTACGGCCGACGCCTTGGCGGCGGAGGCCTTCTTGGCTGGCGCCTTCTTGGCTGGCGGCGGCTCGCTCGCCAGCTTCTCCTTGAGTCGTCTTTCGACCGGCGCCTCTACAGTTGAGGAGGCGGATCGTACGAACTCACCCATGTCCTTCAGCATGCTGAGGACGGTCTTGCTCTCGACTCCGAGCTCTTTTGCAAGCTCGTAGACACGGACCTTTGCCACTGCTCTCCTTGTTGGCGGTCCGGGTCTAGATTCCGGACCAGTTAGTTGTCGAACATGCTCACTGAGCGGTTCTCATCGAGGGGTCATGAGCTGTGTGCCCACCTTCTGGTTCGGCTCTCGCGTACGCGAGTGCTTGCTATCTCAGCCGCTCCAAGCGGAGCGGACGCATGGAGAACTCTATGCCCAGCCACGCGCACGTGTCTAAGTGAGCGTGCCAAGGAACTGTTGGATCGTGACAGCTGCTCGCTGTCCATCGATCTCCGACCGTAGAGCCCTACCTAGGCTACGTCGCTTGAGCGCCTGCTCAAGGCAGCCCGGCCTCGGATGCAGATATGCCCCCCGGCCAGGCATGATCTGGCCATGATCGATTGCTACCGCCCCGTCACTGGCCACGATGCGGATGAGCCGCGCTTTGTCGTCCCGAGTCCTGCATCCGATGCAGGTACGAACAGGCGCAGACACCGAAACAGGCTAACGCGACAACGCGTACTGAGTATTCCGATCGCGTACGGTCCGGAGCCGCCAAGCGATCCGTCTGAAGTCACGTTTGCCGTCTTAAGACAGCTCGCGAGTGCTTGTTGGGCTGAAACTCCATACGTGTGCCATCTTGAAACGGCAGGTGCTAGCGGATCGGGAAGTGTGGCAGCCATTCTGGCTTGAAACCCCTGCGGATCCCGACGGCTCCGCAGTCAAGTAGCGCGTCTCGTACCCGTTCGAGCGTCCGCAGAGGTTCGCGATAGATGCCATCGGAGGTGACGATGTCCAGTCGCCAGCGAATCTGGTCCAACTCCTCGCGCCGGAAGATGTCGGTGCGCCACTGACGCGTGTCCTCGGCATGCTGCCGGCCGTCGTATTCAAGAATCAATCGAACGTACTCGTACGCCATGTCGTAGCGCCTGCGCCATGAGCCATCAGGCCCGCGAATGATCAGGTTGACACGTGGCTGGTTTTGTTCTGCTCGCGCGGCGCCCCTGGAAGCTGGTGCCGTCGTCACTCTTCGCGAAACCAGAAGCATGTTTCACTCATCGCTCCTCCGATCACCAGCGGGCGCCCACCGACGCTCGCAGAGCAGAAGACCGGCCAGCACCACGAGCAAGCGGAGTCGGATTTCCTGCGGTGAGTCCACAGCTTCGCGTGCCAAGGATGCGGCCCTGCGCGCAAGCCGACATCCTCGACCACTCCCCTGCCCAGCCGCCGCGATGAGCAGCTCTGAGGATGTATGGCCAGCCTTGATCAAGCCGTCGGCCACGACGACCAGGTCAACAAGCCCGACTCCGATTGCCGCCAGGTCCAAGAAGGTCTGCTCTGGAGTCGAGATTGGCAAACCCTTGCGAAGGGTGGTCTGTGCCGACTCGTTGCGGTAGTGCGAGCTAACTCCCTGGCGAACCAGGCGCCCAAAGGCCGACGGCAAAGTCACATGGGTAGCGCCGTCGGCCGGCGGAGCTGCACCCCACAACTCGGCGGCTGTGTGATGGCTGATGTACGAACCGCGCGGCACAAGTCTGATGACGGCCTTTGCCCTCAGAGTCGGGGTGATGAGGACTTCACGGCGACACAGGTATCCCAGAAGATCTTGTGAAACCGCCTGCTGAGCAGCATCTCTGCAGTCATCCCGGCTGCTCGAGCCTCTGCGCGGCTGAACGGCTGGCGGGGATTGAATGCGGCTGGGGCCTGAAAGGGTACAGACATGAGCACGATCCTGAGTGCTCCAGAAACCCCCGCCGCAGTCGTCAACACAATTTGTGGAAAACTTCTTGGCCGCCCTCCCATTGACGCGAGCCGTCTCAAGCCGGCTCGCGGGGGCTCAAGCGCCGCCTGTGGCACTCGTTAGCCGTCTCGAGACGGTGAACGCCGATTGAGGGGCCGAAACCGTGCGCCGGGATCAGGCCCGGAGGAATCAGAGCTACCGCTAGGTCAGGCCGGCGCAGTGTCGGAGCGAATGTCGATGCGCCAGCCCGTCAGCCGGGCTGCGAGCCGGGCATTCTGGCCCTCGCGACCGATGGCCAGCGACAGCTGATAGTCCGGAACCACCACGCGGGCGGCTCGCAGGTTCGCATCCACCACGGTCACCGAAGTCACCTTGGCCGGTGACAGCGCGTGACCGACAAACGTCGCGGGGTCCGGTGAGTAGTCGATGATGTCGATCTTCTCCTCGTTCAGCTCATGCATGACCGCCCGCACTCGCTGGCCCATGGGTCCGATGCAGGCACCCTTCGCGCTGACATCGGGATTGTGGCTGACGACCGCGATCTTGCTGCGGTGACCAGCCTCCCGGGCGACAGCCTTGATCTCGACCGTCCCGTCGGCGATCTCTGGCACCTCGAGCTTGAACAGCTTTTCCACCAGTCCGGGGTGAGTCCGCGAAACGATGATCTGCGGGCCGCGTAATTCCTTGCGAACTGAGACCACATAAACCCGGATCCGGGTTCCGTGGGCATAACGCTCCCCGGGCACCTGCTCGCTCAGCGGCATGATGGCTTCGATCTTGCCGAGGTCGACCCGTACCGTACGGCTGTCACTGCCCTGCTGGACGACTCCGGAGACGATGTCGCCCTCAACCCCTGAGAAGTGGCCATACTTCTGCTCGTCCTCGGCGTCCCGCAGCCGCTGCATGATCACCTGGCGCGCGGTGGATGCTGCCACCCGTCCGAAGCCCGCCGGGGTGCTGTCGTATTCGCCGATCTGCTGACCGTTTTCGTCGTACTCGGGCGCGAACACGATGACGTGTCCGGTCTTTCGGTTGAGCTCGACCCGGGCACCCTGCACTGCCCCGTCGGTCTTCTCGTACGCGGTCAGCAGGGCATCCTCGATCGCACTGGCCAGAACCTCGAACGGCAAGTCCTTCTCGCGCTCCATCAGCCGCAGCACGGAGATGTCGATGTCCATCTCAACCCTCCTCATCTTCGCTGCGCGCCGCTCTCGGCCGGTTCAGCTCCACCTGGACGAGTGCACGGTCGACGTCGCCAAAGCGAACCTCGCGGGTATCGCCGTCCACATCGAGCCGTACGCCGTCCTCACTGCTGGAAACGATCCGGCCGGTGATGGTGTGCCCCTCGCTCAGTCGCACCGCGACTAGGCGCCCGGCATTCCGCCGCCAGTGACGAGGCAGCTCAAGGGGTCGGCTCACGCCTCGGGAAGTCACCTCGAGTGTGTATGGTGCGGTTCCGGTCACGTCCGCTCTATCCAGCGCGTCTGACGCCGCCTTGCTCGCCTCGGCAATCTCATCAAGCAACGGGCCAGTGCCCTGCGGGCCCTCGCCGTCCACCACAACACGCAGCAGCCGCCGCTTGCCCGCTGGAATGATCTGCACCGCTTCCAGCTCGAGGCCGAGCTGGGCAAGGATCGGGGTCAGCACACCAGCAATCTGGCTCTCATTCATCGCGCTGTCCTTCGATCCGATTAGGCCCTTCGGTTGTGGCGGCGCCGATCGGGAAACATCTCGCAGCGCGTGTGGGCAGCATATCGTTCGGCTGAGGTACGGTCGGCGGGTGGCCGACTCAGATGCACCCATTGGCCCTGCTCCGGCAGCTCGATGGAGCCGCCGGATGATCATCGGCCTCGGCCTTGCGGCGCCGACGCTGACGATGCCCTGGCTCGCAGGGTGCACGCCGAGCGATCCGACGGTGGACAGTCCCACCCTTGCACCCAGCACACCGTCGTCGGCTGCGCCCTCGAGTCCTCCAGCGAGTCCCAGCCCAACGCCGGCCCCGTCGAGCCCATCCGCCGGTGCGGCGGCGCCGGAGCAGGCGCTGGCAGCGCTCGCCGCTGCCATCCTGGCCGGACCGAACCGCAAGCAGCTCTCCAAGGATCGCCGACAGTTGCTGACGTTCCTCCGCAGCGCGCATACAGCCCACGCTCACGCAATCACCAATCCTCTGCCTACGCCTGCGCCGGTCAAGATCGGTGGAATGTCGCTGAACAGCTCGCTTGCCCTGTTGGCTCGTCGCGAGGCCTCCGCTGCCGGCCGCTATCGAAACGCCGCGCTGAAAGCCAACGGGTCGGATGCACTGCTCTGGGGTTCGCTGTCACTCGCTGCACGGAGCTTCGCTGCGGCGATCGGCTCCGCTAACCCGCCCGCCACACGCCGAGTCGCCGATCAGAAGCCGGTCGAGGTCCTCTCCGAGGCCGCTGCGGTCCAAGAGTTGGTCCGCCAACTGCATGCAATCGTGTACGGCTACCAGTTGGCGATCGGCAAACTGAAGGTGTTCAGTAAGCAACGTCTGAAAGCCGAGCGCGAGCTGCTTGCCCAACGCATCTTCCGGGATCGGCTGATCGCCTGGCTGAAGAAACATTCCGCGGACGTCCCCGCTGCCGCGGCGGCGTACGTGCCGTCGGTTGTCCCGCGCAACGCGGCGACCGCCGGCAAGTTGATCATGCGGATGCAGACCGCGCTCCAGCCCTTCTGCGGGCTCTGGCTGGCCGCCGCGGCCACTCCAGCAGATCGGCAACAAGCGCTGACTGCCCTGAGCAATGCCATGAAGACCGCCCGCTCCTGGGGCGCCCCGCTCGGTGCCTGGCCGGGTTGGAGCAGTTGATCACTGTGCCAGCTGGACCACCATGTCGTAGGACAGCTTGATGATCAGGCCGGTGAGTACCGCCAGGAACACCTTGCGAACAAACGAGCTTCCTCGGGCGATCGCTGCCCGAGCACCCAGGTAGCCACCCACCAGGTTGGCCGCGCCCATCGTCAGCCCGAGCGCCCACAGCACCGAACCGGACAACCCAAAGACGACAATTGCGGACAGGTTGGTGACCAGATTCGCGATCTTGGCCGTCGCGCTCGCTTCCAGGAATCCGTAGCCAAGCACGATGACCAGCAAGATCACGAAGAAGGAGCCGGTGCCAGGCCCCAGAAACCCGTCGTACGCGCCGACGCCGAGGCCGATGAGCGCGGTCAGCCCGTAATGTCCTCGGCCGGGGTGCTTCCGCTTCGAGACCGTGCCCAGCTGCGGCCGGCGCCAGACATAAATGCCGACGCCGATCAGCGCGACCAAGACAATCGGCGTGAAGGCATCTCTTGGCAGCAGCTTCGCCAGCGATGCCCCAACTGCTGATCCAACGGCTGAGGTGACGACCAGCGGCGCCACGGTCCGCCAGTCAAGCGGGATCCGGAGTGCGTACGTCAGCGAGCTGGTCGCCGTCCCGCAGAACGAAGAGATCTTGTTCGTGCCCA
Organism: Propionibacteriaceae bacterium; assembly: GCA_035535875.1. Lineage (GTDB taxonomy): Bacteria > Actinomycetota > Actinomycetes > Propionibacteriales > Propionibacteriaceae > Microlunatus. The sequence goes on along the minus strand of DATLPF010000230.1, from coordinate 11,046 downwards.
GGATCACTGCCGGTGGGGTGCTGCTCGGCAGCCCAATCAGCAGAGCGGGCAGCTGGATCAGTCCACCGCCGCCAACTACCGCATCAACCCAACCGGCGACAAAGGCCGCGAGGATCAGCGCCGCTAGCGACAGAGCGGAGAGGTCCGACAATCCAAAGCCTCAGCCCAGTCGGGTTGGGCCATGCACCGCTGCGAGGATCTCTGCGAGCGCATCCTCAACGGCGACCTCGGTCTGCTTCCCGCTCCTTCGATCGCGCAGCTCGATCACACCGCTGGACAGGCCGCGGCCAATCACAACGATCGTCGGCATGCCCAGGATCTCCGAGTCGGCGAACTTGACGCCGGGGCTTACCCGACGGTCGTCCAGGAGCACCGATACCCCCGCCTCGTCCAGCTGAACGGCCAGATCGGCAGCTGCCATGGTCACAGCCTCCTCTTTACCGGCCGCCAGGATGTGCACGGCGAACGGCGCCAGCTCGCGTGGCCAGCAGAGTCCCTTGTCGTCACAGGTCCCCTCGGCTACCGCCGCAACAGCTCGCGAAATGCCGACACCATAGGACCCCATGGTGACCGTGACCAGCTTGCCGTTTTGGTCGAGCACCTTGAGGCCAAGAGCCTCGGAGAACTTGCGACCCAGCTGGAAGATGTGTCCCATCTCGATGCCCCGGGCCAGCGTCAAGGGTCCGGAGCCGTCAGGGGCCGGATCGCCGTCGCGAATCTCGGCGGCCTCGATGATGCCGTCGGGTGTGAAGTCCCGCCCGCACGTGAGGTCGAAGACATGCCGACCAGGCTCATTCGCCCCAGTCACCCAGCGAGTTCCGGCGACGACTCGGGGATCTACCAAATACCTGATCTTGGTCATGGATTCCTCGCCGAGTACCGCGGCGACCGGCTCAGCGGCGGCGCCAAATCGAACCGGTCCAATGTAGCCCTTCACAAGTTCCGGGTTTGCGGCGAAATCCTCATCCCTGAATGGCTCTGGTTCGGCCGGTTCGAGCTGGGCCGCGAGCCGTTTCATATCGACCTCCCGGTCCCCCGGCACACCGATCACCAGCGGGTGCCGGGTGCCATCCGCCTCAGTGATCATCAGCAATACGTTCTTCAAGGTGTCACCGGCTTGCCAGGTCCGGTCGGGCCGCGGGAAGCGAGCGTTCGCCAGGTCAACCAGGGTCTCGATAGTCGGAGTATTCGGCGTGTCCTCGACGTGAGCGGCCTGCGCGTCGTCGTACGGTAGCGGCAGCGGCGGCGTTGTCCGCACGGCCTCCACATTGGCTGCGTAGCCCCCAGGTGAGCGGACGAAGGTGTCCTCGCCGTTCTCGGCAATGGCCAAAAACTCCTCGCTGGCCGAGCCGCCCATCATGCCGGACATGGCGTGCACGATGACGTATTCGAAGCCGAGCCGGTTGAAGATCTTGACGTAGGCATCGCGATGGGCCGCGTACGACTTCGCGAGGCCCTCGTCGTCGATGTCGAAGGAGTAGGAGTCCTTCATCACGAACTCGCGTCCGCGGAGCAATCCGGCCCGTGGGCGCGCCTCGTCGCGGTACTTCGTTTGGATCTGGTAAAGCGAGAGTGGTAGGTCCTTGTAAGAGGAGTACAGATCCTTGACCAGGAGGGTGAACATCTCCTCGTGTGTGGGACCTAGGAGGTATTCCGCGCCCTTCCGGTCGTGCAGTCGGAATATGCCCTCGCCATACTCCGTCCAGCGTCCACTGGCCTCGTAGGGTTCTTTCGGCAGCAGCGCCGGAAAGTGCAACTCCTGAGCGCCGATCGCATCCATCTCCTCGCGCACGATGCGCTCGACATTGCGCAATACGCGGTAGCCCAGTGGCAGCCAGGTATAGATGCCTGGAGCGGCGCGGCGGATGTAGCCGGCACGCACCAGCCAGCGATGGCTCGGTACCTCGGCATCGGCCGGATCCTCGCGCAACGTGCGGACAAACAGCTCCGACATTCGGGTGATCACCCGAGCACTGTATTGTCTCGGCTCGCGCACCGCGCTTAAAGGCCGCCTACTACTTCGTCGTCGATCGCAGACAAAGACCGTGTCTGCTCCCTCCATCAGCATGCCGGCGCGCGCCATGCGCGAGCACTGTATTGCAATGCCGCCGGGACTATCCGCGCATTAACCCTTGAGGATGCTTGCGCATCACGACCGCGGTGGTCCGCCGTTGGGCGTCCAGCAGCCGGCTGCGGAATGATCCCTTGGCGGTCTTCAATGCCGCAGAAACCCAATACAACCGCGCAGGCCGGCCGGGCCGGTAGTAGGTGACGAGGGTCGGAATGTACTCAGCGTTGGTGACGGTGAACCGCCCATTGCCGACGCGAGTGAAGGTGAACCGCCCTGTCGCGCCCTCGGCGCCGCGCGGCACATTGGTGGCGTGCTGGGCCACCGTGTTGCCCACCCCGTAGAGCACCCACTTCTTGTTCATGGTTGTCCAGGGCTGCACGACATGCGGGTGGTGCATATACACAAGATCAACATCGGGTGAGGCCGTGAGCGTGCGGGCGAGCTTGATCTGCTGCGCGTTCTCGCTCGTGGAGTACTCAGTTCCGACGTGTACGGCCGCGAGCACGACGTCTGCTCCGGCCGCCCGGGCACGACGCGCCTGACCTAACAAGCCCTTGGCGCTCATCCGCTGCACAGCCCACGGCTTGGCCGTCGGCATGGGGAGACCGTTCAGACTGAAAGTGGCCGCGACGACCGCAATCTTGACGCCCTGTTTGGTGGTGAAGATCGTCGGCCGGACGGATTCGGCCTTGGTACGAGCCGTGCCAACATGCGGGATCCTGGCTCGATCAAGATCATCGAGTGTGCGCTTCAGGCCGGCGAAGCCTTGGTCGACGGCATGGTTGGAAGCCGTAGTGCACACGTCGTAGCCGGTCGCAGCAATGGCTCGCACGACCTGCGGCGGCGCGGCGAACAGTGGATAGTTTCGGTACGGCCCGCCTGGCCGAGCGAGCGGCACCTCCTCATGGCAGATTGCCATGTCGGCCGATGCGATCACCGGCTTCATTCCCGCCAGCAGCGGCGCAAAGTCGTAGCCGCCATGTCCGCGTCGCTGGGCGTCTTCCTTTGCTCCGTACCACAAGGTGTTGTGCCACAACAGATCGCCGTTCATCACCACCGTCGCGCTGATCCGTTTCGGCTTCGAAGGCGGCCGCTGGGCGGACTGACTGGAGGAGCTGCTCGGAGTTGGCCTGCTCAGGGTTCCGGTCGGATCAGGAGTCGAAGCCGCCGCTGGCGTACGGTCGGCTGGCGGTTGGTCGGTCGCGCAACCGGAGATGATCAACAGCCCGATCCAGAGCCCTGCGAGGCACGCCCGAGGGGCCGTCAAAAGTGAACCGTCGCGAACTCGCCAACCTGGGTGAAGCCCACCTTGGCGTAGGTCGCGCGTGCTGGCAGGTTGTAGTCGTTGACATAGAGCGACACAGTCGGGACGACCGTACGCGCCAGCTGGACAACAGCCGCCATCGCGGCGGCTGCCAAACCCCGGCCACGCAGCTCAGGTTCCAGCCAAACTCCCTGCACTTGGCAGACCGATCCAGAAACCGAGCCGAGATCGGCCTTGAAGAGCACCCGATCACCCTCAAAGATGCCGAACGCGCGACCCGAGGCGATCAGCTGGCGGACGTAAAAGCGATAGCCGGCGGGATTGCCCTGCACCGGTGAGACGCCGATCTCTTCGGTGTACATCTTCACGGCCGCCTCGGTGTAGGCATCCCACTGATCGAGGGTGACCCGCCGTACCCGCCGATCGATCGGGATGGTCGGCGGCGAACTGATCGCGAGCACGGGTTGGCGTGGCCGCACATCGCGAACGTCGCTCCAGCTTGCGCCCCAGCGCTCGGACAGCCGGTTCCACAGCTCCAGCGCGACATGCGACGGGCCGATGATCGATGCGCACATACGTTCCGGACCGGCGAACTCAGCCCAAGCCTCAAGCGCGTCCTCGTCAGCATTGACGGGCACGAGATTCGATCCCGCATGACACAGCGCACGCAGCAGACCACCTCGCTGATATCCCCAGACAGGACACCCGAGGCTTGCCTGCTCGATACCCGCCGCGCGCACCCGGGAGGCCACAAAGACGTTCTCGATCGGGTTAGCGGAGAGCAGCCGGATCGCCGCGGGCAGGTCGCTGCGATTCAGCACCCGCACGGAACCGTCTCGGGCCCATCGGGATGCAATCGTGCCGGCGACCTTGCGCATGTCTAGCGCACGCTGACCTCGGGGACGCCGTCGCCGGCGGGCATGGATTCTGCGAGCCGCATCGCCTCATCGATAAGGGTCTCGACGATGTCGGCCTCTTTCACAGTCTTGATCACCTCGCCGCGTACGAAGATCTGGCCTTTGCCGTTACCCGAAGCGACCCCGAGATCGGCTTCCCGTGCCTCTCCCGGTCCGTTGACGACACAACCCATCACGGCAACCCGGAGCGGCACCTCCAGCCCCTCTAACCCAGCGGTTACTTCGTCGGCGAGCTTGTAAACATCAACTTGGGCACGACCGCAAGATGGGCAGGAGACGATCTCCAAATGCCGCGGCCTCAGGTTCAAGGATTCCAAGATCTTGATGCCGACCTTGACCTCTTCGACTGGTGGCGCGGACAACGAGACCCGGATCGTGTCGCCGATTCCCTTGGAGAGCAGCGCGCCGAAGGCGACCGCGGACTTAATGGTCCCCTGAAATGCCGGCCCGGCCTCGGTAACACCGAGATGCAGCGGGTAGTCGCACGCGGCTGCGAGCAGCTCGTACGCGCGCACCATGATCACCGGGTCGCTGTGCTTGACAGAGATCTTGAAATCTTGGAAGCCGTGCTCCTCAAAGAGGCTGGCCTCCCACAGGGCTGACTCGACCAATGCCTCCGGAGTGGCCTTGCCGTACTTCGCGAGCAGGCGTTTGTCCAGCGACCCCGCGTTGACCCCGATACGAATGGAGCAGCCCGCGTCCGCCGCAGCCTTTGCGATCTCCTTCACTTGATCATCGAAGGCGCGAATGTTGCCGGGGTTCACGCGTACGGCAGCGCATCCCGCGTCAATAGCGGCGAAGACGTACCTGGGTTGGAAGTGGATGTCGGCAATGACCGGGATCTGCGACTTCTTCGCGATCACCGGTAGGGCGTCGGCGTCGTCCTGGCTCGGTACGGCAACCCGGACGATGTCGCAGCCGGTGGCGGTCAGCTCGGCGATCTGTTGAAGGGTGGCATTGATGTCTGCCGTCAGCGTGGTGGTCATCGACTGCACACTGATAGGCGCATCGCCGCCGACCGCAATCTTGCCGACGTTGATCTGGCGGCTCTTGCGACGCGGCGCGAGGGTCGGTGGAGGAAGGGTTGGCAGACCCAGGTCGATGCTCATAAGGCCTTTCATGCACGGCAGTCTTCGGCGACACCAAAGTCACGGCGCGCCGCCGGTCCAGCCTAACCTGACTCCCGACTTCGAGGGGATGGCAAACGATTCCGTTGGCTGCGGCCGGAGTGACAGAGGTACCAGAACAGCATCAGGCCGGTTGCGCCGAGATGGAAGCCGTGCAACGCACAGACCCGTCCGAACGGCAGGCTGAGCACGTACACCGCATAAATCAGGTCGCCGACGTTGGCCAAGACGATGTTCCCCAGGCTGTACCGAGGCCCTGCAGGTTCAGCTGCTGGGAACGACGCCTTATGTCGTCTGAGCTCCGCACCTATAGCCGCCTACGCCTCGGCTCCGCATCGCAACATTGCTTGTCCGGACTCGGACGGTCGAACATAGCAGCATGAGCGACCCAGACAATCTGCTCGGCTCGTCACGGCCGGAGCGGCTTGACCGCTTCGATGCGATGTATGACGCCGGCCCTCCGCCGTGGGACATTGGGCGGCCCCAACCCGCCTTCGTGGAATTGGTTCAGCGCGGTGTGCTGAGAGGACGCGTCCTGGATGTTGGGTGCGGAACCGGTGAGCACGCGCTCATGGCCGCCGCGCTCGGACTGGACGCTGTCGGCATCGACGCTGTGCCGCAGGCGATCAGCCACGCGCGGCGCAAAGCCCACGAGCGCGGTCTACAGGGACGATTCCTGGTCTGGGATGCTCTCCGATTGCCGGAGCTCGGCGAACAATTCGATACCGTGCTCGACAGCGGGCTATTCCACGTGTTCGACGATGACGAACGCGCTCGATATGTCACCGCGCTGGATGCCGTCATCACGGCGGCAGGCCACTACTACCTGCTTTGCTTCAGTGACCGGCAGCCGGGCACCTTGGGTCCGCGGCGGGTAAGTCAGCAAGAGATTAGAGCGGCATTTACCCCACCGACATGGCGGATCGATGCCCTTGACGCCGTGACCATGGACACCAATATCGATCGCATAGGGGTAAACGCCTGGCGAGCGAGTATCACAAGACTTCCATCTGCTAAGTCGTCTTGAGGGATGTCGGGCACACGCCGGCCCTCTAGCTTGGATCGAATATCTGTTCGGTTTTTCCGGGGGGTTTCCGGAGCATCCGGATGCGATCGGACGTGGCATTGCCGACCCACCATGAGCCCCGGGAAGCGTCAGAAGAGGCGGATCGGATCGATGAGATCAGCCAAGATCAATATCACGCCCGAGATCAGGATCGCGCCGCCGACAAGGTACGCCACCGGCAGCAACTTCGCTGTGTCCACGTGTCCGGGGTCAGGCCGTCCGAAGAGGCGAGCGATCGCCCGTCGCACCGCCTCATAAAACGCTGCAGCCACATGCCCGCCGTCCAACGGCAGCAGCGGCACGAAGTTGAAGAGTGCGACGAAGAGATTGACCGCGCCGAGCACGGTGAACAGGCTCGCCAGCTTGGCTGCCGCGTCGATCTGATTCGTCGAAGCGATCTCGCCCGCCGCTCGACTTGCGCCAACGATCGACATCGGCCCATAGATATCTCGAGGCTGGCCAGTCACCAGGTTGTAAGCGGTATAGAACACCTTCGCGGGGAAGTATGCGAGCGCTACAACGGTCTGCTTAGTCATTTGCCACATGTCGCCGACCACTGCGATAGGCCCGCCGCGCTCTCGGACTACCTCGGGTTCGACGCCAAAGAAGCCAGCTGGAATCCGTTTCGATGGGTTGTACCTGTCCGGCACGCCGGTGATGACGGTGTTGACCGGCTTCAGATCGATACGCTGACCATTCCGCTCGACGGTCACCACCGCCTCGTGGTCCAGGTTTGCGCGGATGAGGCGCGAGACGTCGTCCCAGGACGACACCGCGGTTCCATTGAACGCCACGATCTTGTCCCCCGACTGGATTCCCGACTCAGCGGCCGGGGTCGGCGGTTTTCCGGCGCAGGTCTTGTCAGGTGCATTGGCAACGACAATGCACTCCTGCACCTTGCTGATCGTCAGCTGGGAGCGGTAGACGCCGTACGTGGCCGCGACACCCAGCAAGATCAAAAACGCCAGCAGGATGTTCATCGCCGGCCCACTGGCCATGATGATCAGCTTCTGCCAGAAGGGCTTCTGATAGAAGAGCCGGCCGTTGTCTTCGGGCTTGATCGTGGACCATTCTGCGGCCCGCGCATTGTCGGCGAGCGCTCGAAACGGGCCAGTACTGTATGCGCGGACCTGATCAGGACGATCCTTGGCGGGCGGGAACATGCCGACGAGGCGAACATAGCCGCCCACTGGGACCGCCTTGACGCCAAATTCAGTTTCGCCACGGCGCCGGGACCACAACGTACGACCGAAGCCGACGAAGTACTCGGTGGTCTTGACATTGAACAGCTTGCCTGGCACGAGATGGCCTACCTCGTGCAAGGCGATTGAGGCCATCACCAATGCGAAGAAGGCAACGGCACCACCGATGTAGATCAGAAGGTTCATCTAGTGCGTGTGCTCCGCGGTCTGAGTGAGGTCGTTGGCCCGGGCGCGTGCCCAAGCATCGGCCGCTAGCACCCGCTCAAGCGTGAGCTTGTCACTCGCGACCAGCCTCGAGCCTACGTCGGGATCTGAACCAGCGTGCTCATCCAACACCGTGGCCACGATGTCAAGGATCTGGGTGAAACCGATCCGGCCATCGTGAAAAGCGTCCACACAGACCTCGTTCGCGGCGTTGTACACGGCCGGCGCCGTACCTCCGAGTCGCCCGGCCTCCCGGGCGAGCTCAACCGCTGGAAATGCCGCGCGGTCCAGCGGCTCGAAAGTCCAACTCGATGCCGTGCTCCAATCGCAGGGCGGGGCCACTCCCTGCAGCCGATCCGGCCAGCTCAGACCCAGCGCGATCGGAAGCTTCATGTCAGGTGGCGAGCACTGCGCGAGGGTCGATCCGTCGACGAACTGCACCATGGAATGCACGATCGACTGCGGATGTACAACAACATCGATCCGATCCAGGTCCACGCCGTACAGCAGGTGGGCCTCAAGCAGCTCCAGGCCCTTGTTCACCAGCGTCGCCGAGTTGGTCGTGATCACCCTGCCCATATTCCAGGTCGGATGCGCAAGGGCCTGGTCCGGCGTGACGTCACTCATTTGCTCCCGGCTGAGGCCGCGGAAAGGCCCGCCGCTGGCAGTCAGGATCAGCCGATCGACCTCCGTGGCTGCTCCGCCGCGAAGACATTGCGCCAGGGCTGAGTGCTCGGAGTCGACAGCAACAATCTGGCCCGGCTGTGCGGCCTGGGTAACCAGGGGACCGCCGACCACCAGAGACTCCTTGTTGGCCAGGGCGAGGATCCGTCCGGCTCGTAAGGCAGCGAGTGTTGCGGCAAGCCCGGCGGAGCCAGTAATGCCGTTGAGCACGACGTCGCACGGCATGGCCGCCACCTCGGCTGCCGCATCGGGCCCCGCAACAATGCGCGGTAGCCGCACGTCCCCATGCGCCCAGCCGCGCCGGCTGGCTTCGGCGTATAGGGCGAGCTGGAGATCTTGGACGGTTGTGGCCCGACTGACCGCGACCGTACGCGCTCCACTGTCCAACGCTTGTCGAGCCAGCATCGCCATCTGGGAGCCGCCGGCGGCCAACCCCACCACCCGGAACTGATCAGGGTTGTCGGCGACGACCTCCAAGGCCTGCGTTCCGATCGAGCCGGTGCTGCCCAAGATCACCACGTCACGCACGGGGCCAAGTGTGGCAGGTCGCAGACAAGATCTCTCCAGTTATGCGTGGGCAATTGGGACGCCTGACAGAATGCCGACATCATGAGAAGTCGGCGGTTCGTGTCGTGACTCGACGCCTGATCGACATCGAGAGCCTCGCCGATTTTGATGCCCACATTGGCAAGGCCCGCCGGCTGAACGGATGGTTTGTCCAGTCTGTCGACCTGACCGAACGAGCTGACGCGCTGCTCAAGGTCGATCCGCGCGGGGCGGTCTTTCTTGGCTGCGTGTTTAACCCGGCCGTCGAAAATCATCTCCGCAAGGCGGGCGCGCTGCTGTTCCCGCGACTGCCCGATCTGCCCTTCGACCCCTACCGAGGTCGTCTGTACGACGCCGTCGAGCTTTACGGCACCAGCGACTACGCCACAAGCCTGGATGCCACGGTGTACGCCTGGGCCCACGCCCAACATGCAGATTCCCTGACAGCAGAGCTCGGTACCACCCTTCATGATCACTCCATCACCGAGGCCCTCGATGACCTGACATCACACCTGGAGCTGCGCAACATTGTCGGCGTCATGGGCGGCCATGCCGTCGCGCGCACCGACGACACCTACCGCGCGGCAGCCGAACTCGGAGCGAGCCTGACCAATGCGGGCAGGACCGTGCTCACCGGCGGCGGCCCGGGAGCTATGGAGGCAGCAAATCTCGGAGCCTATTTGAGCCCGTGGGCGGATTCACTCGACGAGGCGTTGACGATCATCAAACCGGCTCCGTCATACCGACCCAGCCTCGAGCGATGGGCGGGGAGCGCCTTCCGAGTGCGGGCTCGCTGGCCCATCACCGGCGCAGGACGGAGCCTCAGCATTCCCACCTGGTTCTACGGTCACGAGCCAACCAACGTCTTCGCCACCGAGATCGCCAAGTACTTCTCAAACGCGCTGCGGGAAGACACTCTGCTGCATCGCTGCGAGGGCGGTGTGGTCTTCCTTCCAGGGCAGGCTGGCACGGTGCAGGAGATCTTCCAAGCCGTCACGGAGAACTTCTACGCCGCCGACGCCAGTCTGATCGCGCCGCTGATCTTGGTGGGCTGGCAGTACTGGACCGACACCTATCCCGCGTGGCCATTGCTCCAACGGCTGGGCGCCGGGCGACCGATGGGTGAGCTGATCTACTGCGTCGACGATGTGCACGAGGCCAGCGGCCTTCTGACCGCCAGCGCCTAGCGTTCACCGCTCACGGCGTAAGAGACGCCTCGTCAGGCGTGGCGAGGGTAAGCACGGCCTCCTCGATGTTCTCCTGCTCCTCCAACTCCCGTTCCACCTGCCGTAATCGCACGGCCACGTTGTGCTCGACGTCGTCACCGGCCATGTCGACCGAGGCAACCAGATACAACCGAGCGGGACCGACGAACTCCAAGTGCAGATAGGTGATCCGGTCAATTTCAGGGCGTGCCAGTAGCTCGCGGAGCACGTGCTGCCGGACCTCGGGGCGGACCACCTCCCCGACCAAGAAGCGCCGGTTACGGTCGATCAAGAAAACCGCGTTGACGGCCAGCAGCACGCTGACCAGGATTGAGCCAATCGCGTCAGGGACCACTGATCCGGTGATCTGGTGGAGCGCTATACGTATGACCGCGATCGTGATGCCAATCAGGATCGCCGGTCAGCAATCAGCAGGAAGATCTCATTGCCCGCATCCGCCCAGGAATGCGCAGCCTCGGCGAGCATCGACGCCGATGACGTGATTTGCGGCGGCCACGGACTTGGCAATGGCGATCAGCAAGTTGGCGAGGAAAGCGACCAGCACCGTCAGCAGGCTGCCGTTGACCTGCTTCGACCGCCGCTCGCTCACCGCTGTCGCGGACATGTCCTCACCATGACCACATTTCGACCCTATCCAGGCCCGCAGAAGCGACTCACATTGCTAGCTGGCTGCCAGGTTCCACCCAGGCAGTTGACAGATAGGAGCGTCACCCTGTTCGACAGGCATCGCGAACCGAGG
>DATLPF010000229.1:0-12071 GCA_035535875.1 Propionibacteriaceae bacterium | reverse complement strand
CCCGTGCGACGTCGCCAACGAGGACAGCGTGGCGGCCATGGTGAACGCCGCCGTCGACACGTTCGGCCGGCTCGACATGGCCTTCAACAACGCCGGCATCCAGGTGCCGCCAAGCGACGCGGCCGACGAGCCGGCTGGGATCTTCGAGCGGGTGAACGCGATCAACCTCCGCGGCGTCTGGGCCTGCATGAAGCACGAGCTGGCCCAGAGGAGCACCCAGGGCAGCGGCGCCAACGTGAACTGCTCCTCGCTCGGTGGGCTGGTCGGACTTCCCGGCCGGGCCGCGTACCACGCCTCCAAGCACGGCGTGATCGGGCTGACCAGCAGCGCCGCCCTGCAGTACGCGCCTCGCGGCATCCGCATCAACGCCATCTGCCCCGGCACCATCGAGACCCCGATGGTCACCGACATGATCACCAAGGGCGAGCTCGACCGCGCCGAAGCCGCCGCCGCGACACCGATCGCCCGCCTGGGCCAGGTTGAGGAGATCGCCGCATCCGTGTTGTGGCTGTGCAGCCCGGGAGCAAGTTTCGTCGTCGGCGTCGCCCTCCCCGTCGACGGCGGCTACACCGCCCAATGACCCAACCCACCCCAGCCAGCGCCGGGCTGGAATCAGCATCGCAGCCGCTGCAGCCCGAACCAATCCTGACCTTCAGGCCAGGCCCGCACCCACGACAGGAGAACCATGCAGATCCGACTGAAGCCGCCTACGGTGAAGAACCCGCCCGAGCAGTTCACCGGCGACGTGTGGTTCGACGTCATCGCCAGCCCCCAAGCTGAGGACCAGCGGATGGTGGTCGGCCTCGTCCGATTCGCGCCGGGTGCCCGCACCGCGTGGCATAGCCATGCCAAGGGGCAGACCCTTCACGTCACCCAAGGCGTCGCCCTGATGCAGTCCCGCGGCGGCGACATCATCGTAGTGCACCCCGGACAGACCGTTTACACCCCGCCCGGTGAGGAACACTGGCACGGCGCTACGCCGGATGACTTCATGGAGCACCTCGCCATGTTCGAGAACAGCGACGACCGCAGCACCACCACCGACTGGGGACAGCACGTCACCGACGAGGAATACAATGCCAGCCGCACTGACCCCCACCTCGAACCCACGCGGAAGGAACACTGATGATCGACCAACCCAGACAGGTCGGCGGCGGCCGCCGCGCCATCGGCGACGTTGCTCCCAAGCTTGCCGCGCTCACCGACGACGTGCTCTTCGAGGACGTCTGGAACCGGCCGGAACTCTCCGCCCGCGACCGCAGCCTGATCACCGTCGCCGCCCTGATCACCGGGGGAAATGCCGACCAACTCCCGCACCACCTTGGCCGGGCCCTCGAGAACGGGGTCACCCAAACCGAGCTGCTCGAGGCCATCACTCACCTAGCGTTCTACGCTGGCTGGCCCAAGGCCATGACCGCGGTCACGACCGCCCGCCAGGTTTTGAGCGCTGCTGAACCCCAAGCTGGCTGAGCATCGGACACGAACTCCGGCACCGGTCCGTTGGTCGAACCACGAGGACCGCCGGCGGCTGCTGGGGAGGCTCGGACACCTGACGGCCGGTCCGGAGACCGGCACCGATCAGGCTTGACGGGCAACCGGGCTATGAGAGGCGAAGCTCACGATCCTGATTGAGAAGTACAGTGTGGTGCTGGTTCCCCCACAGTTCTTGGGGAGGCGGTGGAGGTGAGAATGTCGGCCCGAGCGGTCTTGAGGTGCTCGGCCACCGCAGTGGGAGTCCCGTCAGCGCTTCGACGATCCGATCGAACCGCACGTGCACGAAGTGGCGTCGGGTTAGTCGTAGACGAGTGCAGCAAAGCCCTGATCCAAACCCAAGAGTTCTTCGGGCAGAAGGCGATCATGGGTGGGCGGCGTCGAGAGATTTGCCTGGGAGAAGTGCCTCATGGACGTGGGCAGTCAGGCCTGCTCAGACGCTGTGGGCAAGGTCGCCACACCACGGCCGTTTACTGAGCGCGGGATCGACTATGAGCAAGACATGGACGTGACCTTGACGAGTCGTGGGAGGGCGCCGCAGACCGGCCACCCTCAAGGTGCGCCAATCACGACGCTGAGCCGGAACCAGGTTGAACAGATCGGCAAGGTCGTGGGCCGGACCCTGTGCGGCGAGTACTCAGAGCCGTGTGCTTGCCGCAAGAACACCTCGACGCAGCCGATTGGGATGGCGGTGTCGACCGGCGTTGACCGCTGCGGCGAGCAGGGCAAGGTTGTCACCGGCTGCGCGGCGGCTGGGGTAATCGATGGGCGGCGGGTGTTGCTGCAACCCGGTCAGCTGCTGGTCCGGGGGCAGTTGGTCGCGGACGCTGTGTAGCTGAACCGCCGCGAGCAGGGGGCTGTAGTGATGAGACAGGATCCGCCATCCCGGCGTGGTCGGCGCGTGTCGTCGATCGCCAGCAGCCCGGCTGCGGCATCCGCAGCAGCACTCAGAGTGGGTTGGGCGAGCACGCGGGCGGCCATCGGAAGCTTGGCAGCAACTCCGGGCGGGTCGCTGTCCAGGTCGAGCAGGCTGCCGCCCAGATCGCTGGCGGCATCGAGAAGCTCGACGAGGGCTTGGAACCCGATCCGGTGGGTGATCGCGATCCCGCAGGCGGTGGCGTGTTCAGCTGGCCCGGGCGCCCAGGAGTGCAGCAGCTGATGGGCCTGGACCTGGTGGGCGGGCGCAGCGACAGTGGCCACTTCGGTAGGTCGTGGTCGCACCAGCCCTGCTGGCGGGTTCCTGTAGTTGCGCTGCGGTCGAGGCGGGAGGGGCAGCGGTGCAGCTCAACCGGGCGGGCCATCCAGGCGGTGCTCGCCAGGGGCGGTTGGCCGCAGCTGGGACAGAGGTGGACCAGGTAGCTGCCGTGGACGACGCAGATGAGGGACAGGGGGCTTCGCCAGTGGTCGTGCCAGTACGGGTCGGGTCCGGTGAGACATTGGGGGCAGTACCGCGACCCGGGCCGCGCGAGAACCTACACGTTCGCTGTCGGAGAACAGTTCCTCACCGGGAAGAAACCCGGCTCGAAAAGCCTTGAGTCTATGACGCTCAACTCTGAGCGGCTCATCTGGAAGGGCGAAAGTTTGATGTCGACAACCCGGCTACCTGTGCTGTTCCTCACCGACCTTGTGGTGCTGCCAGGAATGGTGGTGCCGATCGAGCTGGACGACGCCGCGCGCGCAGCGGTGGACACGGCAAAAGCACACAGCGACGACGCGCTTCTGGTCGCGCCTCGTCTTGAGGACCGCTATGCCTCCTACGGTGTCGCAGCTTCGATTGTGCAACTGGGCCGGCTGGCGACGGGCGAGCCCGCCGCCGTGATCAAGGCCGAACGGCGCGTCAAGATCGGCTCCGGAGTATCCGGGCCGGGCACGGCGCTCTGGGTCGAGGCCGAGGACCTTCCAGAGACCGCGCCCGACACAGAGGAAGTCCGAAAGCTCGCCGGCGAGTACAAGAGCCTTGTGATTGCCACTCTGCAACGCCGCGATGCCTGGCAGGTCATTGACACGGTCAACCGCGTTACAGACCCCTCTACGTTGGCCGACCTTGCTGGGTATGCGCCCTGGCTAAGTGACGAGCGCAAACGCCAGCTGCTTGAGACCCCCGATGTCGTCGAACGGCTGACGGCGCTGATCGAGTGGACCAAGGCCTACATCGCCGAGACCGAAGTCAACGAGAAGATCGCCGACGATGTTCGCGAGGGCATGGAGAAGAGTCAGCGCGAGTTCCTGCTGCGTCAGCAGCTGAATGCGATCCGCAAGGAACTGGGTGAGGACGAGCCGGACGGCGCTGAGGACTATCGAGCCCGTGTTGAGGGCGCCGACCTGCCAGATGATGTCCGCAAGGCCGCACTCCGTGAGGTAGGCAAGCTCGAACGGGCCAGCGACCAGAGTCCTGAGTCTGGCTGGATCCGCACCTGGCTGGATACCGTCCTCGAACTGCCCTGGAGCATCAAGACCACCGACTCGACCGACATTAACGCCGCGCGTGAGGTGCTGGACGCCGACCACCACGGCCTGGATGACGTCAAGGATCGGATCGTGGAGTACCTCGCGATTCGTGCCCGCCGCGCCGAGCGCGGACTGGAGGTTATCGGCGGCCGTGGCTCGGGCGCTGTGATGGCGCTGGTCGGCCCGCCGGGTGTGGGCAAGACTTCGCTGGGCGAGTCGGTCGCCAGGGCGTTGGGCCGTAAGTTCGTGCGCGTTTCCCTCGGTGGCGTACGCGACGAGGCTGAGATCCGCGGTCACCGGCGCACCTACGTTGGCGCTCTCCCCGGACGGATCGTGCGGGCGATCACCGAAGCCGGATCGATGAACCCGGTCGTACTGCTCGACGAGATCGACAAGGTCGGCTCGGATTATCGCGGTGATCCGGCTGCTGCTCTGCTCGAGGTGCTCGACCCAGCGCAGAACCACACCTTCCGCGACCACTACCTCGAGGTTGATCTCGACCTTTCCGATGTGCTGTTCCTCGCGACGGCCAACGTGGTCGAGACGATTCCGCAGGCTCTTCTCGACCGCATGGAACTGGTGACCCTGGACGGCTACACCGAGGATGACAAGATCGCCATTGCTCGGCAGTTCCTGTTGCCACGACAGCTTGAGCGCGCCGCGTTGACCACTGATGAGGTGATGGTCAGCGATGATGCGTTGCGAGAGATTGCTGCCGACTACACCCGTGAGCCTGGCGTACGCCAGCTCGAGCGGTTGCTCGCGAAGCTGCTGCGCAAGGCAGTGACAAAGCTGGCGCACGCGACCGTCCAGCCGGGATTGGTGATCGAGGCCGGCAACCTGCGTGACTACCTCGGCCGGCCGCGGTTTACGCCGGAAGCACACGAGCGTACGTCGGTCCCCGGGGTCGCTACTGGCCTTGCTGTGACCGGTCTCGGCGGCGATGTGCTGTTCGTGGAGGCGTCGGCTTTGGAGGGTCCCGCGCAAGGCGCACGATCCGGCGGCCTGACGCTGACGGGGCAATTGGGTGAGGTGATGAAGGAGTCGGCGCAAATCGCGCTCTCCTACGTACGCGCACACGCCGACCAACTCGGAATCACCAAGCCAGCGATCCTTGATCGGCATATTCACATTCACGTTCCCGCGGGCGCGGTGCCCAAGGACGGCCCCTCGGCCGGCGTCACCATGGTGACCGCTCTGACGTCAATGGCGCTCGGCAGGCCGGTACGATCCGATGTCGGCATGACCGGCGAGGTGACGCTCAACGGCCGCGTGCTGCCGATCGGCGGAGTGAAGCAGAAGCTGCTGGCGGCTCAGCGGGCCGGTTTGACGACCGTCTTCGTACCGAAGCGCAATGAGCCGGATCTTGACGACGTACCAGCCGACGTGCTCGAGACGATCACCATCGTTACGACGACCGATGTTGCCGAGCTAGTCGCTTTGGCCATCGAGCCGGTCTCGTCGGCCGACGATTCCCTGGTCGCTGCCTGATTCCTCGCCTTCAGAATCACCCGTAGCCAGCCCGTCCTGGTCGTACCTCGACTTGACCAAGCTGGCCACGGTTGTGATCGTGAGGGTCACGACGATCACCGTGAGCGAGACCCAGATCGGGATCTCGCCATCGAATGGCAGCCAGTCCGCCACATGGTAAGAGTGCAGCGCGTGCAAGATCAGCTTGATGCCGATGAATCCCAGGATGATCGACAACCCGACCGACAGGTAGACCAGCCTCTTGAGCAACCCGCCAATCAAGAAGTACAGCTGTCGTAGCCCCATCAGAGCGAACACGTTCGCGGTGAACACCAGGTAGGGCTCCTGGGTGAGGCCGTAGATCGCCGGGATTGAGTCCAGCGCGAAGAGCAGGTCAGTGCTGCCAAGTGCGACGATCACGACAAGCATCGGAGTGATCAGTCGCTTGCCGTTCTCCACTACGGTCAGCCTCGTGCCGCGGTAGTCCTTCGTTGCATTGAATCGACGCCTGACGAATCGCAGAAGGACATTGTCAGGAGGCTCGTCCGTTTCCTCTTCATGCTTGCGGTAGTCGAGATAAAGCTTCACGGCGGTCCAGATCAGGAACGCTCCAAAGGCGAAGAAGATCCAGCTGAACCTGTTGATGGCTGCAGCCCCAAGCGCAATGAAAATGCCACGAAAGACGAGTGCCAGGATGATGCCGACCAGCAGCGCGAACTGCTGTAGCTGACGGGGAACCTTGAGCTTGGTCAGGATGACCAAGAAGATGAACAGGTTGTCGATCGAGAGGCTGTACTCGGTAATCCAGCCCGCAAAGAACTCACCCGCGTAACGCGCACCGGCGATGGCCCAGACGCCGAAGCCGAAGGCCACCGCCAAAGTTACATAGATACCGATAAAGAGGCCCGCCTCTTTCATCGACGGCTCGTGCGGACGGCGACCGATGATGAGTACGTCGATGGCGAGAATGGTGATCATCACGATGACTGTGATGATCCACGCGTAGAGGTGAACCTCCATATGGTCCTTCCGAGACGGGATTCGGCGAACGATTCGGTCTCGGAGGTCTCTTCCGCCAGGTTCACCGGCCGAGGGCACCGGGTGTCCTGGAAGGAATGGCTCCTATCCGGAACGATCCGTGATGACGATGCCCACGCGAAGGAATACTCCCCTCCGGCATTCAGTATGTCAGGAGCCGGCGAGTCGGGTCACATCCGGATTCAGCGGTTGGCCTCCACCATCTGACGTAGCTCCTTCTTGAGGTCTCTTATTTCATCGCGAAGTCGAGCCGCAAGTTCGAACTGCAGATCGGCCGCGGCCGCGTGCATTTGCGTGGTGAGCTCTTGGACGAGGTCGGCGAGATCGCCTGCTGGCAGTCCGGCCAATCGGCGTGCTTGCGCACTCGCATCCTTGGCCCCGAGCGAAGGAACCGGAGCCCGGCCACGTCCCCGCTGCCGCCCGCCGAGCAGGTCGTCGGTGTCCGCGTCCTCTCGCGCCAGCATGTCGGTGATGTCGGCAATCTTCTTCCGAATTGGCTGCGGATCGATGCCGTTGGCCAGGTTGAACGCCACCTGCTTGTCTCGCCGGCGATTGGTCTCATCGATTGCGGCGGCCATCGAGTCGGTAACTGAGTCCGCGTACATGTGGACCTCGCCTGAAACGTTCCTGGCAGCGCGGCCGATCGTTTGAATCAAGCTCTTCTCGCTGCGCAGGAACCCTTCCTTATCGGCGTCGAGGATGGCGACCAGGGACACTTCCGGAAGGTCCAGGCCCTCGCGGAGCAGGTTGATGCCGACCAGGACGTCGAACTCCCCGATCCGCAGCTCCCGCAGCAACTGGATCCGCTGCAACGTGTCCACCTCGGAGTGCAGGTATCGGGTACGAATGCCGTTCTCGAGGAGATAGTCGGTGAGATCCTCCGACATCTTCTTGGTGAGCGTGGTGACCAGAACGCGCTCGCGTCGCTCGGTCCGCAACCGGATCTCACCCATCAGATCGTCGATCTGGCCATGAGTGGGTTTGACGATGACTTGCGGATCGACGAGCCCGGTGGGTCGAATCAGCTGCTCGACAAAGCCAGATGACTTGGCCAGCTCGTAGTTTCCGGGCGTAGCGGACAGATAGACGGTCTGGCCGATGCGCTCCACGAACTCCTCGAAGCGAAGGGGCCGGTTGTCCATCGCGCTCGGCAGCCGGAAGCCATGTTCGACCAGGGTCCGCTTTCGGGACATGTCACCCTCATACATTCCTCCGATCTGAGGCACGGTGATGTGCGACTCATCGATGACCAGGAGAAAGTCTGACGGGAAGTAATCGAGCAGGCAGTTCGGCGGGCTACCAGCCGCCCGGCCATCGATGTGTCGGGAGTAGTTCTCAATGCCCGAGCAGGTCCCGATCTGCCGCATCATTTCGATGTCGTAGCTGGTGCGCATTCGCAAGCGCTGCGCCTCCAGCAGCCGCTGCCGCCGCTCAAGCTCGGCGAGCCTATCGGCTAGCTCGACCTCGATCCCGGCGATGGCGCGTTCCATCCGCTCCGGGCCAGCGACGTAGTGGCTGGCAGGGAAGAGATAGATCTCATGGTCTTCAGTGACGACCTCACCGGTGAGGGGGTGCAGCGTGCTCAGCTTCTCGATCTCATCGCCAAAGAACTCCACCCGGACGGCCAGCTCTTCATACATCGGGAACACCTCGAGGGTGTCCCCCCGCACTCGGAAGGTCCCGCGGCTGCCGGAGAGATCGTTGCGTGCGTACTGGATGCCCACCAGCCGGCGCAGCAGTGCGTCTCTGTCGAGCTCCTGACCCACCCGAAGCGTGATCATCCGGCCGACGTACTCCTGCGGCGTACCGAGGCCATAAATGGCCGACACCGTTGCGACCACGATGACGTCGCGGCGGGTGAGCAAGGAGTTCGTCGCCGAGTGTCGCAGCCGCTCGACTTCCTCATTGAGCGAGGAGTCTTTCTCGATGTAGGTGTCGGTCTGCGGCACGTACGCCTCAGGCTGGTAATAGTCGTAGTAAGAGACGAAGTATTCAACGGCATTTCGAGGGAAGAACTGGCGAAGTTCGTTCGCGAACTGTGCCGCTAGCGTCTTGTTGGGCTGCATGACCAGGACCGGGCGTTGCAGGCGTTCCGCGAGCCAGGCGATGGTGGCCGTCTTGCCGGTGCCCGTGGCGCCAAGCAGGACGACGTCCTGTTCGCCGCTCCCGATCCGTTGCTCGAGCTCGTCGATTGCCTGGGGCTGGTCCCCGGACGGCGAGAAATCGCTCTCCACCTTGAAGGGGGCGACCGCGCGCTGGAGGTCTTCAATCGGACGCATGGCGCGAGCCTACGTG
Source organism: Propionibacteriaceae bacterium (assembly GCA_035535875.1). Taxonomy (GTDB): domain Bacteria; phylum Actinomycetota; class Actinomycetes; order Propionibacteriales; family Propionibacteriaceae; genus Microlunatus. The sequence continues at coordinate 3,329 of DATLPF010000229.1, read as the reverse complement.
CACGCTCTGACAAGATTACTCGCGCAATCGCGCGAGCAGTCCCCTGTCTTCCTCGCTTGCTCGCAGACAACCCGATGTGTGAGGCCGTTCGCTCGCTCGCAAAGGATTGTCCGCTCGCGCGCTCGTCCAGACATGCGCGCTTCGAGCGTCGGGGTCGCGCCGCTGACGATCGGAGGAACGATGAGCAAAGCGCGCCACCAACTGCCGAACCAAGGCTCGACATCCGCGCTTTGCGAAGAGCGACGACGACGTCGGCTTCCAGCGCGAGTGCGCGAGACGCGCATCTAAAGGGCGCGCGATTTCCGACGCTCGCAATCAATCTGACACGATTACTCCCGCAATCGGATGCCTGGTGACTCCTAGGCCAACTGCCAGAACCTATCCCCCGGCGGCCTGACTTTTCAGCATGGAGTTGATCATCAACGTGAAGTCCTTGTTCAGCTGATCAGTGTCGGCGTTGGGTGTGAAGTAGGTCGTGCCGATGACCGTCACGCCGTCGCTCTGGCGGACCGAAACCAAGGAGAAGAGGGACAACTTCGTCGTGCCCTGACCGCCACTGACGGTCACCTGGGCCACACAAGTTGCTGCCTTCAGCCTGGTGGTGCCAACCTCGGCGTCCTTCGGATCCTGGAACTTGCCGTTGGACGTGCCCTCGGCGACATTGCGGTGCCATGCATCGCACAGCTGACTCGGGTTAGTGGACTGCGAAATCTGTAGCGATTGGCCGAGGAAGACATTCTTCCCGTCGGACAGCTGCGCCACGTTTTCGCCGGTCTTCTTGACCTCCCAGCCGTTGGCCGGCGTGAGCTCGATCCCGTTGCCGAGGTTGATCGCGCCACCGGTCGGCGGCTGCGATGTCTCGGTGGGTGTGGGCTGCGGTTCCTGAGTCGTTGGCTGCCCCGTGGGCTCCGTGGTCGGCTGCTCAGTCTGCGGTACGGGCTGGCTCGGAGTAATCGTGACCTCCGGCTGGTTGCCGCCGCCTCCGCGGGTCAGCACCATGATGATGCCGCCCACGGCCGCGAGTAGCACGATTGCCGCAGCGACGATCGCGATGATCATTACAGGGCTCTTTTTGGCTGGTCCCCTCTGGGGACCAGGGCCGCCAGCAGCTGGCCCCTGAGGCCCATAACCCCCTGGCTGCTGAGGCGGATATCCACCCGGAGGCTGGGGCGTATAGGCACCCTGCGGCGGATAGCCCCCGCCGCCCGGCTGCTGCGGTGGGTATCCCGGCTGAGGCGGATAGCCTGCCGGCTGCTGAGGCGGGTAACCCGCTGGTTGCTGAGGCGGATAGCCGCCAGGGCCCTGAGGTGGGTAGCCGCCCTGGGGTCCCCACTGTCCCGAGTGCTCCGTCATGACCGGCCCTCCTCCTCGTCGTAGAACCGGTCACGCGGGTCCCTCGACCCCCCGCTCTCGTCATGGATAGCCGTCTCATCGGAAGCCGCATGCGCCGCATCGTCAGCCGGCTGCTCGCCGGCCACCGGCGTGTCAAACCCGGGAACAATCGATTCCTCCGGGCCGGCGGTTGTCAGCACCGCCCCTACCTTCGGCCTCGAGGCCTTGGTTTGCACCCGTACCGCAGTGCCGCAGGCATTGCAGAAGGCGGCGTGGTCCAGCAGCGGCATCTCGCACTGCTCGCAGTACTGGACCTCAAGAGCCGCCCCCGGGCTGCGATCTCGGACGGACCGCTCCAAAGCGGCCTCCATCAGGGCGACGTGCAGCACATTGCGAACCCGCAGGATCAAGATCGCCAGGATGATCAGGCCCCAGAGGATACTCAAGACCACGCCGAGCGTCGCGTCGCCAACGAAGGAGAACAAGTACGTACCGGCCTGGTACGCAGCGTTGGCCAGAATGGCCTCGCCAACCCCACGGAAGTAGCGCGGTGTGAATCCGTCGTAGCCGCGGCCCAGCCCAGAGAACTCGGCGACGGCAATGCCACTGGCCGTGCCGATGATCATCGGTTTGACGAAGCCTTCAAGAAAGATCAACGACACCCATAGGCCGGGATCGCTGCCCTGCAGCCCGCCGGTCAGCAGATCCCAGTGACGAACCAAAGTGTCGAAGCAGGAGTACGAAACACCGCTGATCACTCCAAAGGTCAGGCCGTCCATCAGGTCGTCGAACTCGGGGCGAATGGCCAGCAGGAGCGGACCGATCTGCCGGATCACCTCGCCGACGATCGGTACGACGAGCGCCACCAAGAGGAAGGTGCTGACAGTCGGCGCAGCACTCAACGAGCCCTCGTAGGTGGTGGTGCCGTACGGCACCGGTCCGCGGAGATAAGTCCACAGGATCGTGAGGCCGACGGTGAGCGCGCCGGTCAGTAAGAAGGCGAGCCCAGTGACGATGACCGGCTCGTCCTCCCAAAGGTTCACGTCGTAGATGTAAACGATGTAGACGACCGGCACGGCAAAGGCAGCCACCAGGACGGCAATCGGCATGGCGCCGAAGATCGCGGCAATCAAGGCCACGATGATGGCGATGGTCAAGGCGATCCGGTACGTCTGCGGACGCTGTCCAGCACCGCGCGGCATGATCGAGGAGATCAGTGCAAACGAGGCGACTGGCTCGTCGGGCCTGGCAGCAAAGGACTTCCGTCGAGCGAAGTCCGCCGAGCGCTGGTCCTGTCCACAGACGTGGCAGAAGAGCGCAACTTGGGGCAGCTCAGCCCGACACCGTGGGCATTCCAACCTTGACCTCCTTGAACCTGCCAGCTGATGAGCAAATCTGGCGTCGACAAGCCTCTCGGCTCAGGACCTGACATCCACGACCTCGAGCGCGGCGAATATGTCCCCTGAGCACTCTGAGTACGTCCCCCGAGCACTGCGAGTATGTCACTGTCGGGCGACAGCCGAGCTGAGTTCTGCCCAGAGCGCATCGATCTGTTCTCTCAACTGGGCCAGGCTTCCCGTATTGTCCAAGACCACGTCAGCCGCGCGCTTGCGATCTTCGCGACTGGCCTGAGCGGCAATCCTGGACTCGGCTTCAGCGCGGCTGAACCCGTCGCGCAGCATCAGCCTCTGGATCTGCGTTTCATGATCAGCGTCAACGGTGACCACAAGATCGAAGCCCTGGTGTTGGCCGGTTTCGACTAGCAGTGGGATCACGTGCACCACGACTGCCGCGTCGCCGGCAGCCCGTTCCAGCTCTGCGGCCCGAGCCCGAACGGCAGGGTGCACAATTCGCTCGAGATCATTGCGCGCGAGCGGATCAGCGAAAACAATCTGAGCGAGCCGCGCCCGATCAAGCTGCCCGTCTCTTACTACCTCCGGACCAAAGCGGTCGATGATCGCAGCGAGCGCTGGAGTGCCGGGCTCGACAACCTCGCG